>JAAYJR010000490.1 GCA_012522835.1 Bacteroidales bacterium | reverse complement strand
TTTCCCTTCAGTCTTCAGAGAAAAATGTCATAGTCCGGTCAGAAAGGATAGTATACCTGCATAAGAGTTCATTCAACTATTGGTCAGATAGTGAAGCAGTAATAAAGTTACAGAAATTTATTGTATATGTCAAGGGAGGTGTAAAATTTATTTCAGCATTGGAAAAAGTCTTTTTATCTCCTCCTCAGAGGGACGGCGGCCATATTCGCAAATCTCAAACGCCTCGGCAATAACAGCTGATCTCCCTTTTTCAGGGCCATACCATTTTATTAGAGTTTCCCTTACTTCATCTGATATTGATTGCTTTCTTTGTTGTGCAAGCCATTTAATTCTTGCATCTTCAGAACCTGGCAACTCGTCCAGTTGTCCGTTGAGCCATGGCAGCCACTCAAAAAACTGGGATTTGTGGGCAGCTACGCTATAGATTTTCTGATCATATACATCAGTAATGTCAACTGCAATATCAGGTTGGAAGGGGTAAGGTTTCTGAAACCGGTCCTCAGCATACAGAAAGACCGGGTTCTTTTTCAGTGCAGGCACGTCCGATGCCACATTAGGCACAATTACCATAAAAGCTGCATCCTGCAGAAGGATTGCGGTATTCCGGTGATCAGGGTGGTAGTCATTGGGACGGGGCCCGATAACTATGTCTGCATTCCATTTCCGTATTAACCTGATAAGTTCAAGCCTGTTTTCAAGAGTAGGCATAAGTTCTCCGTCGTGGTTATCCAGAACAAGATACTCAACACCAAACCTCCTCCCTGCTTCCCGGGCTTCGGCACGCCTTATCTTCCCGAGTATACCTCCTCCTTTTTCGTGATGGCCGGCATCCCCGTTAGTGAGAGATATGAAAAGTACTTTATGTCCTGCACGGACATATTTTATTGCTGTGCCACCCGCATCCAGGTCACAATCGTCAGGATGTGCGCCAACAACAACAATATTAAGAGCCTGTTGTGAAAACAGAAATGTGCACAATAAAAGGAAAGAAATTAACAGGAGGATTCGTTTCATTCGTTTAAAATTTAATAATTATTACCGTTTTATCGGCCGGTTCGCTATATCGGCGATTAAATTAAAAAAAATTATATATTTGTTAAAGATAAAACAGGTAAAAATGAATTCAGAAATAAAATATACTGCAAAAAGGGCCTTCTTCGCCACCGTTGAAGTCCCGGGATTCATTATGCCGTCTTGCTTCATGTCTATGCAATAGCCTTCTTTCGGTATTTTTACCGACTGAAGGCAGATCAACAGCATTACAATAGATTTTCATATCAATTTTTTCTTTACAGTTACTTTTTTTTCAGAATTAGCATTTAAAATAAATATTTAAAGATAATTTAATCTTAAATTGTCACTTATAAAAAAAATATCTGTTATTATTTAAAAAATATACATCACATGGAAACAAAGAATTTAAAATTTGAAACCCTGCAGCTTCATGCAGGCCACCAGCCGGATGAAAAGACCCTTTCCCGTGCAGTTCCGATTTATCAGACTACGTCATATCTGTTCAACGATGCAGAGCATGCAGCAAATTTATTTGCTTTGAAAGAGTTTGGGAATATATATACCCGTATCATGAATCCCACCTCAGATGTCTTTGAGCAAAGGATTGCCGCACTTGAGGGTGGGGTAGCTGCATTGTCGGTTGCGTCAGGCCACGCATCACAGTTTTTAACATTCAGTACGATTTTGAGTTCGGGTGATAACTTTATATCGTCTCCCTATTTATATGGAGGATCTTATACGCAGTTCAATGTATCATTCAGGAAACTCGGCTTTGATGCCCGTTTTGCTGAAGACCTTAATGTCGAATCCTTTGAGAAGCTAATAGACAACAGGACCAAGGCTGTTTATCTCGAAACAATTGGTAATCCGGGTTTTGTCATTCCCGATTTTGAAGCATTTGGAAAGCTTGCAAAGAAATATGATATACCTCTTATTGTTGACAACACCTTTGCAGGAGGAGGATATCTTTTCCGTCCGGTTGATTATGGTGCTGACATAGTAGTTGAATCAGCAACCAAATGGATAGGCGGTCATGGTACCAGTATCGGCGGGGTAATAGTCGATGCAGGAACATTTAACTGGGGCAACGGAAAATTCCCCGGCTTTACAGAGCCCTCAAAGAGCTATCACGGACTGAAGTTTTGGGATGTCTTCAATTTTGACAGTCAGTTTGGTAACATAGCATTTATTATCAAGGCAAGGGTTGAAGGGCTTCGTGATTTCGGAGCAACCATAAGTCCGTTTAATTCATTTCTATTGCTCCAGGGACTTGAAACTTTATCGCTCAGGATGGAAAGACATGTTAAAAATACACTGGCACTGGCAAAATGGCTGGAGAACCACCCTGAGGTGGAAAATGTTAATTATCCCGGACTGGAAAGTAATCCTTCTTATGCCAATGCCCGGAAATATCTGCCCAAAGGTGCAGGTGGTGTTTTGTCATTTACAGTCAAAGGAGGCAAAGAAGCAGCTAATAAAGTGGTTAATAATTTGAAACTTGTAAGTCACCTGGCAAATGTCGGAGATGCAAAAACCCTGATCATACAGCCTGCATCGACAACTCATCAGCAATTGACAGAAGAGGAACAGGTTGCAGCCGGAGTTTACCCGGCACAGCTGAGGGTAAGCGTCGGACTTGAGCATATAGACGACATAATTGCTGATTTTAAACAGGCGCTGGGTAACTGAAAATCAGGCAAACCTTCCTGATAAATCAGGATAATAAGCCTTTTAATTTAAAACATTCGAAAAATTTTAAAATATTAATAATATGCCAGTAAATGTTCCGGATAAATTACCGGCTATCAATATACTCAGGGAAGAGAATATTTTTGTCATGGATGAATCCCGTGCAAAACAACAGGATATCCGTCCCCTGAAGATCATTATTCTGAACCTGATGCCTTTAAAGATCCATGCCGAGACTGATCTGTTGCGGCTGTTGTCGAATTCACCGCTGCAGATAGAGATAGATTTCATGAAGATAAAAGGGCATAGATCAAAAAATACTTCTTACGATCATATGAAGATGTTCTATAAAAATTTTAATGAACTTAAGGACAGAAAATATGACGGCATGATCATTACAGGCGCCCCGGTTGAATTACTGCCTTTTGAAGAGGTTACCTATTGGGAGGAGCTGAAAGAGATATTTGACTGGGCAGAACACCATGTGTTCTCTGCTATGTTTATTTGCTGGGCAGCTCAGGCGGGACTATACCATTATTATGGCATTCCCAAATACAAACTTCCGGAAAAAGTTTTTGGAGTTTATGAGCATACTCACTCAGACGCCCGGTTGCCAATATTCAGAGGATTTGATGATATTTTCCATATGCCTCATTCCCGATACACGGAGATAAGGGAAGATGATATCAGGAGAGTGGATCAGCTTCAGATCATCGCCGGATCAGAAAAGGCTGGTGTTGCAATGGTGAAAGCCAAAAACGGCAGACAACTTTTTGTTACCGGGCATTTTGAATATTCACGTGAAACCCTTGGCCTGGAATATCAAAGGGACCTTGCAAAAAAGATTCCGATAAATATTCCCGAAAATTACTTTCCGGGGAATGATACTTCAGGCACCCCTTTGATGTTGTGGCGTTCTGCGGCAAATCTTCTTTTTGCCAATTGGCTGAATTATTATGTTTACCAGGAAACTCCGTATGATCTGGAAGAAATTAGTTGATAGAGGAGCAAAAAAAATGTAATTTTGTGGACCGGATAGTTGCTGTTGGAACAGCTTGTCATTAACTGTCCGGGTGAGGATAAAAACTAATTTGCACAATGAATCTCTTACCATATATTGACCTTTTTGCACATTCTGAAGGGATGGGAAAAGATACAGTGGCTGTTTGCACTATTTTTCCCGGTGATCCCATTCCCGCATTTTCCGGCAGAAATTTTTATTCAGCAGGATTGAGTCCCTCTTCCCTTAAAGACAAAAATAAAAATAATGAATGGTTAATAATAATGGAGGATGCACTTGAGTTCGATCATATAATTTTTGTCGGGCCATGCGGAATTGATAAAGATGCCGTGACAGGAATTGACGAGCAAAAGAGAGTTTTTGAAGCACAGGCCTTTATGGCTGAAGAGTATCAAAAACCACTACTGATAAACTGTGGAGGATTTTTCAGCGGGATTATTGAAATTCATAATAAAATCAGTCCGGCCCAGCCATGGATCCTGCACAGTTATGATGGTAATGTCGAAGCAACCGCTGTTTTTTTGAAAAGAAATTTTTTATTCTCCTTCGGGGAAAGACTGCTAATTTCAGAAAAGGAGTTGACTGAAACATTCTCTTTAATACCTTATGAGAAGATATTTTTTGAAACAAATGAGTTTAAAGGAGATATAAGCAATATCTATAAAAAAGGTTCAGAAATAAAAAATATCTCACCGGATGAGATGGTACAAATTGTATGGGATAATTTTAACCGGCTTGAGAAAGTAAGTTTCAATGATTTAGCATAAATATGATTTTTTTAGAAAAAAATGCAATACTTTAAAATATCTGGTTGCTAAATATTTGATTATTCCAATTTTAATTTAACTTTGCATTGTGAATTAACAGATGATTTTTAAGATTTAATAAATCGCGATCATCTTTAGATTAACAAAGTGGTCTTTTTTTTGTTGAAGTTTTTAGGTTTTCTGCTGCCCGACACGGTTATCCTTCCCTGTTTTCGCCACGATTTATTTTGGTTTCAGAAGTTTTTACAAATTCTTTATTCATTTAAATCCGGATTAAAACAACTCTTGGTTTTCATTGTCTATGCAGTAGTGCCTGTTTTATTAATTTTAAATATTAACAAATGAACATTTATGTTGGAAATCTTCCGTATAATGTAGTTGAGGAAGATTTGAAAGAAATTTTTGAGGAGTATGGTGAAGTTTCTACGGTTAAGATAATTTCTGATAAATTATCAGGCCGCAGTAAAGGTTTTGGGTTCGTTGAAATGGAAAATGATGCTGAAGCCAATAAAGCCATCGAAGAATTAAACAATGCTGAATTGGGAGGGCGTAACATTAAAGTTAACGAATCCCGTCCTAAATCTAATGATTCCAGAGGCGGTGGCAATCGCAGAGGAGGTCATGGCAGGGGAGGCCGTTATTAAAATTTAATTTATGCAGGGAAAAGTAAAATGGTACGATAACGTTAAAGGTTATGGATTTATCCATGCCGATGAAGGGAAAGACGTTTTCGTTCACCGTACAGGTATTAAAGACGGACAATTTGGTCTTGAAACAGACCAGGCTGTTCAGTTTGAAATCAAAGAAAGCGATCGTGGACCGGTTGCTTTTAATGTGGAAATAATCTAAATAATTATAGCGTATTTAAAGAAGGCCTTGTGAACACAAGGCTTTTTTTTTGATACCCACTGAATACTGACTGTTGAAGATGGTTATAATTATGATTTTGCAGATTTATATTTTTTATTGTTCCGGGGCTTAATAACTTTGTTGTAAAGATTTTTAAATGATAATACAGATAAGTAAATTTTTATTAAAGCTGGCAGGCTGGAAATCTGTCGGGTCATTAGTACCGGTAAAGAAGTGTATTATTTCCGGCGCTCCCCATACCAGTTCATGGGATTTCGTAATCTCATGGTTGTTCTATACCTCAATTGGCGGGAAAGCAAATGTCCTAATCAAAAAGGAGTTCTTTTTCTGGCCATTGGGCTTTTTACTGAAAAAAATGGGTGGAATACCCACAGACCGCTCAAAAGGTGCAAATCTGATACGCCAGGTAATAAAGCAGTTCAATGAAAGAGATCATATGCACCTTGCAATTACACCGGAAGGAACCAGGAAGCCCGTAAAGAAATGGAAAGCCGGTTTTCATACTATAGCCAGAAATGCAAATATCCCTTTGTATGTTGTAAGTTTCGACTGGGGAAGAAAGGTTGTAACTCTTTGGGGGGAATTTGAACTAACAGACAATGCTGCTGAAGATATTAAAAGGTTAAAAGCCTTCTATTGCGAAAAAGGAGTAAAGGGAAAGTACCCTGAAAATTTTTTATGTGATTGAAGTTTAATGAGCTGTAAATTTAAATTTTGATAATAGCCCGGTTGAAAAAGTCATTTTTCATATTGATAATCGCCTGTGCCATAATAACAAACGCTAATGCCCGGGTTACGAGTCCACCGGATTTTAAATGGGGACAAAGTTATTATTATGATATGGAGATAGGGGAAAAGGTTATATTCAATGATGTTGAGGTCACATTATTAAAAACAGAAAATCATTTTAACCTGCTCAAAATCGGAAAAGATACCCTGGAACTGAAAGTAGCAAGGCGAACCTTACCTGCTTCCATAGGCGAACTACGAGTGTTTGTTGCCGACAATAAGAATGTAAAGAGGTTATCTCCGGACACCCTGATGCACGGATTATTCGGGAAAGATGCACTGATCTGCCTCAGTGAGTCCAAAAAACCGATGCTGGATGTGGACAAATATATATTCCCGGTTAGCTTTAACGATGGCTTTTTATGGTCAGCCGGGGAGGATAGTTATATGTTTTCATGGCAGGAGTATGATAAGAATATTGTATATCAGGGTATTGGTATAGACCTTCACGATGCAAAGGGATTGGAAAAGCACTGGTTAAGAGCTGTGGAGAACTCCACTGTGGCCTGGATATCCGGACAGCTTCCCGGTAACGATGATAATTCGTTATGTGTCCTTCTGGAAAGTGAATCACAACCAGGGAT
>JAAYJR010000393.1 GCA_012522835.1 Bacteroidales bacterium | reverse complement strand
TAAATTTTTATTCATTAATAACTGAGTAAATATCACTCAAATTTCGTCCAAGCCCATTATAGTCAAGTCCGTAGCCCACAATGAAATCATTTGGTATCTCCAATCCCACATAATCAGGACAAATTTGCAATTTCAGGGCATCAGGCTTTAACAACAGTGAGGCGGTAAACACCTCCGCAGGATTCATCATATGAAGCATCCTGCATAAATGATCCAGGGTGGTCCCGCTGTCCACTATATCTTCCAGTACCACCACCGTGCGACCCTCGATATTCTCATTAAGCCCGACCAGCTGCCTGACTTTTCCTGTGGTACTGTCACCGTCATACGAGGCAAGCCTCACAAACGAGATTTCAGAATCCAACAGGGATATCCGCTTATAAAGTTCAGCTGCAAATATAAAAGAACCATTTAAAATACAGATAAACAAAGGCCTCTTCCCTTTAAGGTCCCTGTTCATTTTCTTTGCCAATCTTTCGACTGTATCTGTTATCTTCTCATTTGGAATAAAAAGCTTAAACTTTTTATCAAGAATTTTAATCTCTTTCACACCTTTAAATTTTTAAAAGTATCTTAAATGGTGTATTTTCGCTTATAAAATATTGTTGATACAAAATAACAAAACAAATTGATTAACTGAAAATAATTAAGACAAATGATGGAACCAAAAGTCAGTATTATTATGGGCAGCACATCCGATCTGGATGTTATGTCAAAATCGGCTAAATTACTTGATGAATTTGAAGTGCCTTTCGAACTTAATGCCCTTTCCGCCCATCGCACTCCCGAAGATGTGGAAATATTTGCAAAAGGGGCAAAGGAGAGGGGTATCAAAGTGATAATAGCCGGAGCAGGCATGGCTGCTCATCTGCCGGGAGTGATTGCCGCAATGACCCCGTTACCTGTAATAGGAGTTCCGATAAATGCATCCCTGTCGGGTTTCGATTCTATACTGTCAATCCTTCAGATGCCCCCGGGAATACCCGTAGCAACTGTTGCCGTTAACGGAGCTTTGAATGCCGCTATACTGGCAATTCAGATCATGGCGGTAAGCGATGGACTGCTTATGCAGAAACTTCTGGATTATAAGGAAAACCTGAAGAAAAAAATTGTTAAGGCCAACATTGAGCTTTCCGAAGTAAAATACAGCTATAAAACAAATTGAACCGCAATTTCAATTATTTTTGACATTAACCCATATCAGACACTTTTTATGCAATAAGCAACTTTAAATATTACAAAATGTTAACCACCCTACACAAAATTTCTTTATTGAAATTGTATTGTATTGTTATTTTACTGATAATACATCCCCAAAAATCAAAGTGCACAGACACCTGTAAGGGTGGTGCACGGGCCTCGGCACTCTCAAATGCAGTAGTTTCATTATCAGACACATGGTCATCTTTTCATAATCAGGCAGGATTAGCTTCCATCGATTGCTTTTCAGCCGGTTTCTTTTACGATTCAAAATTTAATATTGATAAACTTTCTACTATTGCATGCAGTATTGTACTGCCCGTCAGAAGAGGAGTCTTTGGCATCAGCGTGCAACAGTTCGGAAAGGGTCCTTACCATGAAAATAAATACGGAATCGCTTTTTCCCGAAGTATTTCTGAAAAGTGGAATGCCGGAATCCAGATTGACTATCTATCAGTCTTGTTCCCTGAAAATCCTGATCATAAAGGATTGGCCACTTTTGAAGGAGGAATACTCTTTGCACCAAATGGAACCCTGGCCATCGGAGCACATATTTTCAATCCTGTTGCAGAAGGATTCACATTGCCGGAAGGCAAACAGGCAATGCCAGTTATCATCAGGACAGGATGTCATTATATTTTCGGGAAGAACCTGTTAATTAGCTTAGAAGGAGAAAAAGAGGGGCGGTTTCCTTTAGTAATCAAATCTGCTTTGGAGTTTTACCCTGCTGAACGAGTGGCCTTTCGGTTTGGAACTTCCGGCAAACCTTTAAGGTATTCATCGGGAATTGGATATGTATTAGACAAATATTCAGCCGATATCAGTTTCGGATACCATGAAAACTTAGGAATAACCCCATCATTATCAATTCAATTAACTTTATAAAAAATGTCACTTAAACACACAATTATTTTTATTCTGCTTTTTTATCCAATGCTGTTAGAGGCTCAGGACAATACCGTAAACAGAGAGATTGAAACTATTATTGAATCGGCAGTTGAAAATCTTGAAGCGGGAGCTGATGCTGCCTATATCCTGGAAACACTGGAAGAGCTGGCTGAAAATCCTGTAAATATTAATTCAGCGGACTTCTCTGAATTATCTGAAATCCCATTTCTGAATGAAATCCAAATACACAATTTGCTGAAATACCGAAAAGAGTACGGCCATATTTACTCCATTTATGAAATTACTGCAGTCGGGGGCTTCTCAACATCCACAGCAAAAAAAATTGAACCTTTTATCTTCTTCGGAAAGGAGGATAAGGTTCCCGGACAAGCACCAGGTCTGTTAAAATATGGAAGGCATGAATTATTCCTACGGTCAATGACTGTAATGCAGGACCCCTCAGGATATCTTCCGCGAAGCGACAGCACAATCCCTTTTGAAGGGAATAAATACCGCTATTATACCCGCTACAGGTTTACATCTGACGATAAGATCTCAGCAGGATTCACTGCGGAAAAGGATCCGGGAGAAACTTTCTTCAAAGGTTCGAACAAATATGGGTTCGATTTCTATTCTGCTCATCTCAGCTTTAAAATATGCAGCTTAATCGAAAAAGTCATCATTGGCGATTATACTGTAAAAGCCGGACAGGGGCTTGTTATCTGGCATGGATTCTCAACAGGGAAATCTGCCGGCATTCAAAACAACTCAAAAACCGGGCAGGGTATAAATCCATATACATCAACCGATGAAAACCGGTTTTTCAGAGGTGTCGCTACTAGGTTAAAAAAGGGAAAAACTACTTTCGACCTCTTCTTTTCTGATAAAAAAAATGATGCTAATATTGATTCTGATTCAACAAATTTCTTTTTTACAAGCCTGCAAAGCTCCGGTTACCATCGTACACAAAACGAAGTAGCCGATAAAAACAGCGTTGATGACCTTAATGCAGGAATGTACGGATCTGTAAGGTTCACAAACCTGAGAATCGGCGCTACGCTTTTATTCAGAAAATTTGATCTTCCGTTTTACCCCGCCGGTCAGATCTATAATATCTACCGTCTGCGTGGAAATTCGAACTTTGTTGCCGGAGGTGACTATTTTTTCTGCAAAAATAAGTTCCAGCTTTTCGGAGAAGCAGCAATGTCGAAATCAAAAGGGATGGCTTTCTTGCAGGGAGCCCTGGCAAATCTGCATGACCAGCTTCAGTTCTCACTTCTATTCAGGCATTACGATAAAAAGTATAACTCCCTGTGGGCATCTGCATTTTCTGAAGCTACCTCGGTAAGGGACGAAACAGGACTGTATGCAGGAATTCATTTATTGCCGGCAAAGTTTGTTACCATGACTGCCTTCTCAGATCTGTTCAGGTCTGAATGGATCGGCTATACAACAGCTGCTCCATCTGAAGGTTATGACCTTCAAATTCAGGCAGATTTCCATATCTCAAAAAAGACAGACTTTTACATTCGTTATAAAACAAAGAAAAAGGATAAAAAACAGAATGACGGAATGAAAAATATTAACTCCGATGAACAGTTTAAAAAAACACGGCTGCATTTCCAGTGTTGTCCCGCTAAAATATTAACCCTGAAAACCCGGCTGGAGCATGTGGCATACCTGAGGAGCGACACAGAGAACGGGTGGATGGCCCTTCAGGATATACAATTGTCGCTCCGGAAAATTCCTCTTAATATTTCAGCCAGGTTAGCATGGTTTAATACTGAAAGTTATAATACCAGGATATATGCTTATGAAAATGACTTGCTCTATACCTTTTCAATTCCTGCTTATTATGACAACGGATTGAGGTCATATATTAACCTTAAATATAAATTAAGTAAAAAAATTGAATTTTGGCTAAAAGTTGCAAACACCACTATACGCCATGCAGAATCAATGGGTTCAGGATATAATGAAATAGCAGGAAATAAAAAAAGTGAGGTTAAATTTCAGATGAGGTTGAAAATTTAATACCTTATTAGTTTCTTTGCCTCGCTATTTTCTAAAATTTTTAAAATGGAATATAATTTTGACGACATAAGGCCATTTAATGATGATGAAGTTAAAGAGAAATTAAATCTTCTGATCAATGACCCAGTTTTTGATGAAGTGTTGATGTATATGTTTAAAGCACCGCAAAAAGTTGATGCAGTAAAGACGCAACTAAGCATGATCAACACAATTGAACAACTGCAGGGTACTTTCATCTATGACCTTGTAGGCTGGATTATCAATAATACTTCAGACGGATTGACAAGTAGCGGTTTAGAAAAGCTGGACCATAAAAAAGCATATCTTTTTATCTCTAATCACAGGGATATTATTCTGGATGCTGCGATTTTAAATTTTCTGTTATTTAAAAATAAAATGACAACAACACAAATCGCTATAGGCAATAACCTCCTGCTTTACAAATGGATAGAAAATGCGGTCAGGCTGAACCGTTCTTTTATTATCAAACGTAACCTGGCTCCCCGGGAATTACTTGAAGCATCAAAAAAGGTTTCACAGTTTATACGACAATCAATTACAGCTGATAACCAGTCTGTGTGGATAGCACAAAAGGAAGGACGCACAAAAGACGGATTTGACAAAACCCAGGTAAGTGTTTTAAAGATGCTCAACATGAGCAATAAAAATGACCTGGCACAGGGATTCAAAGAATTGAATATTATACCTGTTTCCATCTCTTATGAAATAGAACCCTGCGGACTGGCAAAGATCAAAGAACTGATGAAAAAAGAGCATTACGGACTGGCAAAAACAAATAAAGATGACCTGAAAAGTATGTCAATGGGCATATTTAATCCGAAAGGAAGGATGCATTTCTCATTTGGAAATCCGGTTGAAATAACTTTTGAAAAATCCCGGTCAAAGGATCAGAAAAACAATCAGCTAAATGTCCTCGCCAAACATATAGATAATCAAATATATGCAAACTATAAGCTTTGGCCATATAACTATATAGCTTACGACCTTTTAAATAAAAAGCCCCGGTTCACCGGCCAATATACCCCAAAAGCTAAAGAACATTTCGAACTGATGATTGAACAGGCTTTGATAAATATAGATTTCCCGATAACCGATATTAAAGAGCGATTTCTTAAGATTTATGCTAATCCTGTATACAATAAACTCAGTACTTTAAGAAACATTCAGTGATGGAATCGATAATATGGGACTGGAACGGCACACTTCTTAACGATCTTGAGTTATGTATATTAACTATTAACAAACTACTTGATAAAAGGGAGCTGCCTTTACTTGACAGCAATGCTTATAAAGAGGCATTCTCTTTTCCTGTTGAGAACTATTACCGGACAATAGGTTTCAATTTTGAACAGGAGGACTTTTCTGTTCCGGCAGGCGAATTTATTGAGATGTATAATAAAAGCATAAATGAATGTGATTTACATTCTAATGCCCATAAAATACTTACCTTTTTCAGAGAGAGCGGGAAAAGACAATTTATCCTTTCGGCTATGAAACATACAATGCTCGAATGTACTCTTAAAAATAAGGGAATTTATAATTTCTTTGAGGCAGTGGCCGGACTGAACGATCATTACGCAGTCTCTAAAATAGAAAGAGGAAATGAGCTTATAAGGGATTTTAATATAAACAGGGAAAGTGCATACATCATTGGAGACACCGACCACGATTACGAAGTGGCAATAGCGCTGGGTATAAATTGTATCCTGGTGGCCGACGGACATCAATCTGAAAAAAGACTGAGAGCAACCGGGGCCCGGGTAGTTGGCAG
>JAAYJR010000525.1 GCA_012522835.1 Bacteroidales bacterium | reverse complement strand
CTTTATATGTATCGGTCAGTGCATCAAGGGTTATATGGGTTGTATTGCCAAATTGAACAACATTTCGGGCATGGTCGTGACCGGCTATTACCATATATATCTGGTATTTGATAGATAATTCCATTAATACTCTCATCTCTTCAACAAGCGGATTTGTACTGGGGGTGTGTCTGATCCTGAATAAATTATTATGAGTGAAGATGATACAGTACCTGTGTTTATGGCGTTCGGTTTCTAAAATACCGGTGAGCCATTCAAGCTGGTCTTTGCCTAATGTGCCTCCGGCTGTATCTGTACAAATAAAAAGATCAGATGCAGTTGGTGTATTTACGGTGAACATGTAGGTAGTTGAGCCAAAGAGTGAATAAAAATTTTTCCAGCCGTCAAAATAGAGATCATGATTTCCTGCTATAGGAAAAGTTAACAGGTTGGTGTGATTCGTCAGGTGTTCATTAAAAGTTTTATAATCCTGTTCATGCCCGTTTGTGAGGTCACCGGCCATAACTGCTGCAATTGCGTTCATATTAATTGTTTCGTCAAGAAACAGGTCCAGGTTTTTTGTATTTCCCACATGACTGTCAGCCATAACAGCTATATTGTATTCATTCTCTGAAATATTTATCTCTTTATAAGGGTTCCCGGAATTCCATTCCATAGATTGTTCAAAACGCTGGTCAACCGATTCATATGAAAAGAGGAATCCCCGCATTTCAAATTTGTCGCATGCTGAAAAAATCAGGCTGCCCACAAGTAAGATTATTATTTTTTTAAGTCCGGTTTCCATATAATTCCTGTTCTGAAGAAAAAACCAAAATAATTAGCGCTGATATTTAATGATCCGGCACTTTTGTACCATGATTCAATATATAAAGTAAGGGGAGAGCTAATGTCGTATCTTCCCTCAATATTTACCATCGGATTGGTCTCCTGATTTATCAGAAAGTGGTCGATATTTGTTATTGATGCCCCTGCATTCCACTTATGATCAGGCGGCTTTAAATTATATTTTATGAGATAAATAAGGTTCCAATTTTCATTTAATTTATTGTTTGACGTAATGTCATAATCATTTTTTGCCCTGTTGGTAATATTATAAGTTTTGAATTCAGTCCCCAGCTTATAATGAAAGTGTTTCCGGGGAATATTTATCACTACTCCCCGGTTTGATTCATGTATTAACGGTGAAAACGGATTATACAGGAACAGCCCCTGGGTTTCAAACAGAAACTTATTAATTGAGAACTCCCGTGCAACAATCAGGCTTCCTCCCGTAAAGAAACCAGAACCTGCATTTTTAAGATCAAATTGTGCACCTCCTTCTACCCTGAATTTATTTATTTGATATGATCCCAGGACAGAAGATTTGATAAGCAGTCCCTCAGAAACATTGTTTTCCCCGGCATCAATATAAGTTGACAATGTTATCTGAGCCTGCATCCTGGCTGAAAGCAGAAGGCTCAAAGAAAAAATCAGGCAGTATTTAAATTTTGATTTCACCTTTCTTATTCAACTGTTTCAATAAATTGTCCGGCTGTCATAACCGGTAACCTTGAATTTTTAAAATCTTTTAAATTCCTAGTTATAATTAATTCCTGTTCGTTTTCTATCGCAGTGTAATATTGTAATCCATCTTCAAAATCTGAAAAAAGTTCATCGTTCAATGCT
>JAAYJR010000381.1 GCA_012522835.1 Bacteroidales bacterium | reverse complement strand
TAAAAATAAGCAGCCAGAAACAGGACAATGAATATTTTTATATTTTTTTTCAAAAGGATCACTTCAGTCATTTTAATCGCAAAATACGAATTTAAATAAAACATTAGTACAATTATAGATAACAAGTAATGATTTTAATGGAATTTTAATAGTAAATTGTTACCAAATTTTCGTATTGGCAAAGTTATAAATTCATTAAATAGATATTTACATGTGGATTAAAAATTTTTTTATATTGATTACTATATTGTCCACTATTTTTTCCTGTTCACGTTATCAGGAAGTTGAGAAGGATTTAGATCCTTCTCTTGCATTGTGGTATGATGAACCTGCTGATGAATGGACCGAAGCACTGCCCATTGGGAACGGTGGCATTGGGGCAATGGTTTTCGGGCAGGTCCCCAACGAAATAATTCAGTTCAATGAAGAGACACTATGGACAGGCCAGCCTCATGATTATTCTAACGAAGGAGCTGGCCGGTATTTGGATGAATTAAGACGCTTGTTATGGGAAGGGAAGCAGGATGAAGCACATGTCCTTGGCAACAGGTCTTTCATGTCTAAGCCATTAAGACAGTTTAATTATCAGCCTTTTGGAAATATCCTGCTGGGATTTACAGGACACGAAAATCCTGCTGATTATCGTCGCATTCTTGACCTTGAGGAAGCAGTGGTTTCTGTTGAATATGAGATAGGGAGGATTAATTATAAACGGGAAATATTTACCACCCATCCCGGAAAGGTTATGGTTATACGTCTGGAAGCTTCTAAGAATAAAGGTTTGAATTTTTCCGCCGGAATGGATTCTCCTCATGCCGTCTGGGATGTATCAGTTGAAAACAATGAAATTATAATGAAGGGGAAGGCTGATGATTATCACCACACAGCCGGCAGGGGTGAAACGCCCTATCCTGAGAGTATGCTCAATTTTGAGGCACGGCTGTTAGTTGAGGCTGAAGGTGGT
This sequence comes from Bacteroidales bacterium, assembly GCA_012522835.1. Classification (GTDB taxonomy): domain Bacteria; phylum Bacteroidota; class Bacteroidia; order Bacteroidales; family Prolixibacteraceae; genus JAAYJR01. Next base: position 5,734 of record JAAYJR010000381.1, on the reverse strand, counting down.
GGAATTATTCAAAAAGACAACAGGATAGAAGTGGTCAATGCGCGTAATGCTACTCTTTATCTTGCAGCTGCTACAAATTTTGTGAATTACAAAGACATAAGTGGCAGTCCCTCACACCGGTGTATCGAATCACTTAAAAATGTCAGAGGTAAATCATATAAGACATTGAAAGATGAGCACATAAATGATTATGGAAATTTATTTAACAGGGTATCGCTTGATCTGGGTACTTCCGAAATATCCAAACGGCCAACTGATGAGCGTCTCATCTCTTTTACTGATGATGAGGATCCGAACCTGACAGCTCTTCTCTTTCAATACGGCCGGTATCTTTTAATCTCCTCTTCACGGCCCGGAAATCAGCCTGCTAACCTGCAGGGGATATGGAACGAAAAGCTTGATCCGCCCTGGGGCAGTAAGTATACTATTAATATAAATACAGAGATGAATTACTGGCCTGCTGAGATCACCAACCTGCCGGAGTGTGCAGAACCTTTAATATCAATGGTTGAAGATCTGTCTGTCACAGGCAGGAATATAGCCCTTAACCATTACCATCTGAACGGATGGGTTACCCACCATAATACCGATCTCTGGAGGGGTGCAGCTCCGATTAATGATGCCAATCATGGTATCTGGCCTACAGGCGGGGCATGGTTAAGTCAGCATTTATGGTGGCATTATCAATTTTCAGGAGATAAAGACTTTTTAAAAGAGCGCGCCTATCCGGTTTTGAAGGAGGCTTCCCGGTTTTTTACCGGTTACCTTGTTGAATATCCAAAAAATAAGGAGTGGCTGGTAAGTGGCCCGAGTAACAGTCCTGAGCTGGGAGGCCTTGTAATGGGCCCCACAATGGATCATCAGATAATCCGTAATCTTTTTTCAAACACTATCGAAGCTGCAGAAATTTTGGGTATCGACTCTGCATTTGCTAAAATGCTAAAGGAGAAAAGAGCCTTAATTGCACCAAATCAGATTGGGCGTCACGGACAGCTGCAAGAGTGGCTTGAGGATATTGACAATCCGGAAGAGAAGCACAGGCATGTTTCCCATTTGTGGGGATTACACCCGGGTGAAGAGATACATCCCCTGATTACTCCGGAACTTGCTGAGGCTTGTAAGGTAACCCTTTCACATCGGGGTGATGGCGGTACCGGTTGGTCAAGGGCATGGAAAATTAATTTTTGGGCAAGGCTGCTGGATGGAGACCATGCATTTTTGTTACTAAAAAATCTTATTGTCCCTTCAATTACAAATGAAACAGATATGAGGGATAAAGGAGGACTCTATTATAACCTTTTTGATGCACATCCGCCTTTCCAGATAGATGGCAATTTCGGTGTTACTTCAGGAATAACTGAAATGTTGCTGCAGTCACATCTTCGTGATAATCACGGAGACTATTTTCAGGATCTTTTACCTGCCCTGCCGGCTAAATTTCAGTCAGGGAAAATTTCAGGCATCAGGGGCCGGGGTGGTTTTGAAATTGAAATTTCATGGGAGAACGGAGAACTTGTTTCAACAAAGATTAAGTCTTTTGAAGGTAATAAACTTAACCTTCGTTATAAAAATTCAATAATATCGACACCTACAAATCCGGGAGATATTTATACTTTCGTAAAAAATAATTTCAAATGAAGAGAGTAATATTAATTTTGACAGTATCAGCATTTTTGCTGATGACATTAAGTAGCTCATCGCAGACCCTGAGTAGCAATGATTTAAAATTAGTAAGTGTTCAGAAGATATGGGACAAAGCACCGCATAATGCATTTACCGACCTGGTCAGGTTTAATGACAGGTGGTTTTGTGTTTTCCGCGAAGGAGAAGGGCATGTATCTCCCGACGGAGCTTTGCGAGTAATCACATCAAAAGATGGTGTTCACTGGGAATCGGCTGCACTGATAACTGCCGATGATTCAGATCTGAGGGACGCAAAAATCACTTTGACACCCGACGGAAAGCTTATGCTTACAGGTGCCGGGGCACTTCATGATAAAAGGGTTAATACCCATCAGTCATATTCCTGGTTCTCGGACGACGGATTTTACTGGAGCAGGGCTTATCCCATTGGAGATCCAGATTTATGGCTTTGGCGCTCAACATGGCATAAAGACAAAGTCTACAGTATTGGATACGGTTGTAATAAAAACCGTATGCTAAGGTTGTATTCAGGGAATGACGGAAAGACCTTTGATACCCTGGTAGAAACTTTATACGATACCGGTTATCCCAATGAAACTTCAATTGTTTTCAGCGGAGATACTGCTTATTGCCTGTTACGACGCGATGCTGACCTGAACTCGGGACTGCTGGGAATTGCTTTGCCACCATACACTGACTGGCAGTGGAAAGACCTGGGAGTTCGTATCGGAGGGCCTCATATGATACAACTGCCCGGAGGTGAAATGATTGCTGCAGTCAGGCTTTATAGTGAGGGTTCAAAGCCAGTCAGGACTTCAGTTTGTGCTGTTGATACTCAAAAGGGAACGATTACTGAGTTACTTGCCTTACCTTCCGGAGGAGATACAAGCTATCCCGGCCTTGTGTATCACGAAGGAGAATTATGGATAAGTTATTATTCTTCTCATGAAGGAAAAACATCCATCTACCTTGCAAAGGTAGAAATGTGATAAGGATTTATAACTGTAATAAGCTGAATCAATCCATGCTGTCCACAAAATGTCCATAGTGCAATATGTAAAATGCCTATACCATTATTTTTTTATTGGATTATGTTTTTATAGTTTTGCAGCCATTCATAGAAAAGTTTTAAATTAATTAGGATTCGGAAGATAATACCCCTTAATCTTCCGAATTTTTTTTAGGGATGTAGCTTACTTTAATTTCTTAATTTTCAGAAATTCAACCATGCAAATGTCAGTCGGCAGATTTTATTGTAATTAAAATATATCCGGTGACTGTGCATTTGAAAAAAATATGGCCAATACCGGAATTTAGATTGATTGAGGATCTTTACTAAAATTTTTTTTTCTACATTTAAATCCGCAAAAATGAAATAAACTAAAAACCTTTATTATTGATTATCATAGAAACTTAAATACTAGAAAAATGGATAAAAAGCATTCACGAAGAACATTTATCAGAAATACTGCGGCTGCTACGGCTGCTATTTCTTTGCCCACAATCATCCCGGTAAAAGCCTTTGGTGCAAACGACCGTATCAATGCAGCAGTGTTGGGTGTTAACGGTCGGGGGAAGAGTCACATTTCAAGTTTTATGGTACAGGACAATGTGGTAGTGACTCATTTATGTGATCCTGACATGAATGTACTTAAGGATCGGCAAAAAGAGTTTAAGGAAAAGTACAATCAGGATGTTGTCCTTGAGCAGGATCTTCGCAGGATTTACGACAACAAAGATATTGATGTAGTTGGTATAGCCACACCTAATCACTGGCATGCACTGGCGGTGATCTGGGCTTGTCAGGCCGGTAAAGACTGTTATGTTGAAAAGCCCGGTACGCATAACATTTATGAAGGCCGGAAAATGGTTGAAGCTGCCCAAAAATATGACCGTATAGTTCAGCATGGTGTTCAGCTGCGAAGCTCTCCTTCAGTCAGGGAAGCAGTAAAACTGATGCACGAAGGTTTTATTGGCCGGGTATATATGGCAAGGGGATTGGTTTTCCGGTGGAGGGCAGATATCGGCAATAAAGGTTTTGAGCCCGTACCTGAAGGTCTTGACTATGACCTGTGGGTCGGCCCGGCAGCAAAACGGCCCTTCAGCCGTAATATTGTACATTACAACTGGCACTGGACATTTGAATATGGTAACGGAGATGTCGGTAACCAGGGAATTCATGAAACAGATTTATGTATGTGGGGGTTGGATGTAGGCTTACCCACAAGGATTACCTCGATGGGTGGAAAATTTCTTTTTGATGATGCAAAAGAGACACCCGAAGTACTTTCCTCAATTTATCACTATCCCGAAGAGGACAAAATTATACAGTTTGAAGTACGCCCGTGGTGTACAAATACCGAGGAAGGTGTTACGGTTGGCAATATTTTCTATGGCGAAAAAGGCATACTGGTAGTAGACGGATACGATAAATACAAATTTTTCATGGGACAGAAACGTGAACTTGTTAAGTCGGGCGACGACGGTGCCATTGCCAAAACGGAGTTGGCACGAGGTGATACAGGTACCGACGGGCACGTTAAAAATTTTATTGAAGCTGTTCGCGCTCACGATAAAACCATTCTTAACGGGCCGGTGGAAACAGCACATCTGGCATCCGGACTGGCACACCTGGGTAACATTGCGTACCGTTTGGGAAGAGTGTTAACTTTCCATCCGCAGTCGGAAAAATTTGTCAACGACCCTGAAGCCGATAAATTACTTACGCGCAATTACAGGGCTCCTTATATAGTGCCAGATATTGTATAAAATATTTTTCGTATTAAGAAAATATTGTGGCAGATGGGTTAATGCTGCCCTGAACGAAGAATATAACCTGAGAGAAACGGCAAACAGGAACACACTGACTTTGGATGTAGCCGTATAATAAGAAGGCTCATTGGTTATATTGCTTTTTATCATGATTTATTCAGGAGGGTAAGCCTTCTCAGAATGGGTATATCGAAGGTTTCAACAAAACCTGCCGTGATAAAGTTTTTAGTGCTTATTCATTTGACAGAGAAAGTAAAAGGATCAACATATGAATTGATGTGGAAATATTATTGAATTCAAACCTGGCGCCCGCGGACTGCATGCCATTTATAAAAATATTCTTATGTTCGAAGCCCCGGCCGCCAAGTTCGAACAAATCAATATTATTAATATGTCCAGAACAAGTTGGACTGTTCCGGTATACGCAGGTTAAATACCATTTAATCATCCGATTGTTCTGATTAAATTTTTGATTTTCTCTGTTTAATCTTCTCTTCCTGCTTTTGGACTTTTTTTTCGTGCCTTCGCTCTTTCAGGCTCTTTTTTGGCTCTTTTAAGCCGCTACTCTTTTTTGCCATGATGATAGTATTTAAAATTATTATGATAATTCAGGAAAACTAATACTTCTGATAGTGACCTTTTTGGTGCCTGCCGGTGTACTGTAAGATATTGTACTGCCGGCTTTATAACCTAATAATGCACTGCCAAGCATAGATAAAACAGAAACTTTTCCTTTTCTGAAATCTGCTTCACCCGGATAGACGAGCTTTAATTTCATTGTTTTTGAAGTATCCAGATCAATGATCTCTACCTCAGAATTCATCGTTACAAAGTCAGGAGCTGGTTTTTTCCTTTTTAACCTTTTTGCCCGCCTGATCTCCGATCCTAAAAACTTAAGATTATTGAGTTCAGTCCTGTTCAGATTTTTTTCAGTCCTTACCAATTCACAAAGACTTATATAATCTTTCTCTGTAATAATAATGTCACTATTCATAATAATAATATTTTTAATCGTATCCGATACAAGAATATCGTATCCGATACAATATTAATAAAACTTTTTGTATTTTCACAAAAAATTTATTTATATGGGAAAGAATAAGTATACCATTCTAAAACAGATAATTGACCTGTATGAAGAATTTGAGAAGAATGAGGCGCAACTTAATCTTTTAACATTTACCCGCTGGATTTTGGAAAGGCTTGAAGATGACCCCGAACTCAACATGAAAGTAACATTGGAAAAAAATCCGGAATACAATCCCGGCCAGGCTACTGTTACAAAACATTTTAACGAAAGGGCACGTTTCCTGGAAGC
>JAAYJR010000292.1 GCA_012522835.1 Bacteroidales bacterium | reverse complement strand
GCGCCCAAAGTACAACAAAAACATTTACCGCTGCTGCAATCATGCTGCTCCATCAGGAAGGTAAGCTTGATATCAGCCAAAATATCACCAATAATATTCCGGGGAAAAACAAAAGTTATATTCCGGACACGCCAGATTATGATATCCCTTACAAAGACCAGATCACTATATGGCAGCTTCTGTGTCATCGTGCAGGCGTTTATGACATAGTAAACTATCCTGTAAACGGGGAGATGTATGTGGAAAAGATACTGGAGGAAGATCCGGACCATACTTTCACTCCCGGTGAAATCATTGGTGTCATAGCTGAAAACCAGCTGTCACTTTTTGAACCGGGAACCGACTGGGGCTATTCCAATGAAGGTTATGTAATGCTTGTGAAAATTATTGAGGAGGTAACGGGGAAAACATATAAGGAGTTTATTACAGACAGATTTTTCAAGGCGCTGGACTTAACTGAAACCAGTATGGTTGTCACAGGCACAGAACAAAGTCTGCCCGAGCCCTTTGTCGATTCCTGGTATTATCTGCAGGATATAAATATAAATGCCACCCGGCAAAATATGTCGGCAAATGTCGGTGAAGGCAATATAATAACATCTTTGCACGATATAGCAAGGTTTTACCGTTTGTTGCTCAGAGGTGAAGCCGGCATTACCCTTTCGACAGTAAGTAAATATATGATTAATTGCCGGCCAATTGCTGATCACAGTATTGTTAGCTACGGAGCAGGACTGTTCCACTATCCAAATCTGGGTTACGGACACGGGGGCGACGGATCCGGGATCAGCGTCAAATGTTATACTGATCCGGATACAGATATCACTATTGTCATCTTGTTCAACTGCTGGAATTTTTATAATGGTGTTGAAGACGCGTCCTTGTTCATTGAACAAAGTAAAATGATGGAAGAAATGCTTTACAGTATTAAAGAGATTTATACTGAACTAATTTTTGATTAGATATTGATATTATGCTACAAAAACATTATTTTTGTGATGCATAATGTTTAAAAATATGCATCAGGCATGATTCTAAAATCACCCAAGAGTATGATTAAAACTTATGTAAGTTCTATACTGTACTGCTAAAAACAAACAATTTTAATGAAACGAGCATTTAAAATATTTACACCCAAAGTGATGATTAAAATGACGAGTTCCATTTCGTACCTTTAAAATAAACAATTATAATGAAATGAAATTTCTCAACAGACATAAAGAAATAAATCGCTTAACCAGAAGCATCGCCTCCGATACATTCAAACTTTTAGTAATTTACGGCAGAAGACGGCTGGGGAAAACACGTTTATTGCAAAAAATTCTGAAAGAGGATGATATTTATTTTATTGCTGACCAGCGTGAAAGTCCGGTGCAAATCCAGGCTTTTGCCCGCCAAATCGGATTAAAAATAAAAAATTTCGATAAAGCATCTTATCCTGATTGGGAAAGCTTGTTTATTGCACTTGCCCACTGGATGAATAAAAGAAGAACTGTTTTTATTGATGAATTTCCCTACCTTGTGAAAAATGTTCCTGAATTGCCAAGCATTCTGCAAAAAATGATTGACAACAAAGAAATACAACCATTTAATCTCGTATTATGTGGTTCTTCACAACAAATGATGCAAAAAATGGTCATTGATCAAAATGCGCCTCTTTACGGTAGAGCTAATGAAATACTTAAACTCAACCCTATGAGTATTTATTGGTTAAAAGAAGCGTTGAATTGTTCATATATTAATACCATAGAAGAGTATAGTGTTTGTGGCGGTGTGCCAAGATATTGGGAAATCAGGCAGCAAACAAATTCACTTAAGGAAGCTATTATTAACCAAATATTTGATATACATGGATTGCTACACGAAGAACCTCTGAGATTATTTCTTGATGATACCAGAGATTCGGTTCAGATGCATACTTTAATCTCGGTTATTGCTACGGGTGCAAAACGGTTAAGTGAAATAGGCGCAAGAACGGGTAAGCCTGTTACACAGTTGAACAGACCTCTGCAACGATTGATTGAACTGGGATACATTAAACGGGAAATTCCTTTTGGGCTTTCAAAACACACCACCAAAAAATCATTATACAAGATTGCCGATCCTTTCATACATTTTTACTATAAATTTGTCGTGCCTGAAAAAACTACTCTTGAGCTGGGATACACAAAAAAAGTCTATGATGCTTATGTAAAAGAAAGACTTCCCGGGTATTATGCAGAAATCTGGGAAGAATTATGCCGGCAGGCTATTCCAGCCTTATGGAAATCTAAAATGTTTGAACCCGGATTCAGATGGTGGGGCAATGATATCAATAAGAGTCCGACCGAAATTGACATTGTATCGCAAACGTATGATAAACAGGAAATATTGATTGGGGAAGCAAAATGGTCATCAACCAGAAATATCCGGTCTGTACTGAAAAAACTAGAGCAAAAAGCTCTTTATCTTCCATTTACAAAAAACAAAATCATTCACAAAGTCCTTTTTTTAAAAGAAAAACCCCTATATATTCCGAACGACTGTACAATCTTTACACCCGGGGATATTGTCAATGCTCTTCGCTGATGTTTCACAAAGGGTACAAAGATATTTTAGAATTTATATATGAATAGTTTTGAATTAACAGCAATATATGAGCCATGATGGTCCCTTCTGAAATTAAGAAGTGAGATATTGTATGGCCTTGTTTTACAGTTCGATAATGGCAACTATTTTTATAATTTTACTGCATAATTGTTGATAATTATGGAATCCAATTCCATAAAATTCCATATATTTACATTATGATTAAACGAACTGCAGAAAAAAGATTAATTCATTTGAACGGGATGTTCAAGGTGGTGGCAGTTACCGGGCCTCGTCAGTCGGGAAAAACAACACTTGTTAAAAACGTTTTTCCTGATAAGCCATATGTGAATTTAGAGAATCCGGATGTCCGCCGGTTTTCAATAGATGATCCGCGTGGATTCTTGTCGGAATATCCTGAGGGGGCTATTATAGACGAAGTTCAACGCAATCCGGAGTTATTTTCCTGGT
>JAAYJR010000495.1 GCA_012522835.1 Bacteroidales bacterium | reverse complement strand
CATAGATTTTCATTAATATAACCCAGCCCTAATTAAGCAATACACCAACACAAGACAGATCCCCATTAACAGCTACTTCGGTAGCGATTGCTGGGGGTTTGTATTAGGGTTATATATTTTAACAAATTAGGGTTAAATAAATAGCTATATTTTCAATAGTAGAATCCCATCATATTTATGCGTCCCATAAACAGCCTGCAAAAGCCCAATTATAGGGGACTAATTAATTTTAACGACCATATTGTAATTTGTATAAATATACGATATAATGTATTCATTATGAAAACTAACCCTAATTTGGAGCTTGAGGAATATTTCGGGAACCCAGAAAATGCATATCATAAACAGTACCGTGCGATGCTGGATTTTTTCCATTATAAAATGACCGCCGACGAAGTCGCCGCCAGGCACGGCTATACTGTCAGCACCGTTTACTCCATGTCCCGAGATCTTAAAAGCAAATTAAAAAGTTCTGAAGGGGACCCTTATTTCAAAGCAGTCACCCTGGGACGCAGGCTACTTGATGAAGACGGAACCCTTACAGCCATGATCGTGGCGTTGCGTAAAAAGTACATGTCAGTGCCGGAGATTAAAACTGTCTTAGAGGCGGCAGATATTACTGTTTCACTACAATACATAGATGCTGTCCTGAAGAAAGAAGGCTTCGCCCGTTTACCACGCAGGGACAATGAAATGAAGCAGGAGCAAAAGATGGAAATGCCAGAGAAACTGCTGGCTGAAAAGACCCGGCTTTTAGATTTTTGCAGAGAGAAGTTTACCTCCCAGTTAGCCGGTATCCTTTGTTTTTTACCCTTTTTGCAGTACTACGGGTTAGATCAAGTAATTGCCAACTCGACTTATCCTGAAACAAAACAGCTGGACCGGGCCACTTCCATCTACGCCTTCCTCGCCCTTAAGCTGTCCAGTATTAAGCGGTATTCCGCCGATGACCTGTGGTGCATGGACAGGGGTATGGGCCTGTTCGCCGGACTTAATGTCCTGCCCAAAACAGCATGGTTCAGTTCTTACTCCAGTGCGGTAAGGCGCGAGATGAACATTGATTTCCTCAAAAGCCTCTATCATATCTGGCAAGCAAATGAGATGCTCTCGGACACGGCGAATCTAGATTTTACAACTGTTCCCTACTGGGGCGAGGCCGATGCCCTGGAGAACAACTGGTCCGGCAAGCGGGGCAAAGCCCTAGCCTCGATTCTGGCGCTGCTTGTACAGGACCCGGATACAGGGATTATTTGTTATGGGGACATGACCCTAAGACATGCGAACCAAGATGATGCAATCCTGGAGTTTTTGGATTTCCACAGGGAGGGTACCCCCGGCACACTGAAGTACCTGGTCTTTGACAGCAAGGCCACAACATATCAAAACCTCGACAAGTTAAACAAGGAGCAAATCAAGTTTGTGACCATCCGGCGCCGTGGGGCCAAGCTGGTTGAAAGAATCGAAAAAATCAAACCCTCTGAATGGCGAAAGATCAGGATCAAACGTGCCAACGGCAAAGGCCGCAATATCAAAGTATTTGAAGAAAAGGCAAAACTTAAGGATTATGAAGAGCCCATCCGCCAGATATATTTGAGCGGCCATGGCAAAATCAAGCCAGCGATCATTATCACCAATGATTTTGATACCTCTTTAGAAGAGATTGTAAGAAAGTACAGCAAGCGCTGGTTAGTAGAGAAGGAAATAGCAGAGCATGTTGACTTTTTCCATTTCAACCGCAACTCTTCGGGGATGGTAATCAAGGTTGATTTTGATTTGACCATGACGATCCTGGCCCATAATCTATACAGGCTGTTTGCCAGGGATTTGCAAGGTTATTCCCATTGTGATGCAGCGACACTTTTTGACAAGTTCATCTGCAATGCAGGTGAGATTGAAATCGGCGATACGCTTATCAATGTTAAGTTGAAACGCAAACGGCATTTGCCCATGCTACTGGAGCACCTGGAGCACCTGGACCAAGTGGCTGGTTTGAGAATCCCTTGGTTGAATGGTATGAAGATTGTATTTTCTGCTGCTACGACTACATAGGGCAAAATGCTGTGTAATGGAATATATGGCATTTTGTTTTAGGGTTAATTAATTTCATGAAAATCTATG
>JAAYJR010000299.1 GCA_012522835.1 Bacteroidales bacterium | reverse complement strand
TCTGTGCCCAGAACAGGACTCGAACCTGCACGTCCATGCGGACACTAGTCCCTGAAACTAGCGCGTCTACCAATTCCGCCATCTGGGCTTATTCCTTTCACAGAATGTGTGCAAAATTAAAAAATTTATTCAAATCGTAACATTATTACTAAAAATGTTGTTTTAATATCTCTCATACTCCTCTTCAAAATTTGTGCGGATAATAATACCCTCACGAATTGTGAATATATACCTTTCTGTTTTCATCACTTTCGGAGACATTATAGGGTCAAGCGCAAGCTTTCCCTGACTGATTTCGGTACTTTTTAACTCTTCCTGTTTTTCAAAGATGAATATCTTGTCACTTTCTCTTTCAATTATTGTGGTTGGGGCTCCAAAGGATTCCTGAAGCTTTATTTCCGATTGGTTAATCCATGCTTTTTTTAGCTGATTCTGTGTTCCGCAGCCGTAAACCAGCAGAAATGTCCCTGTTACAAGGGTAAGGATTACCCTCCTGACGGATTTGTATACTATTCCTGATTTGGACTTCATATTATTAAAATAAGTAATTTTCAATGTAGCCTGCCCCGATTTTAATCGGGATGCTCACTTCATATGTCTGTAATTTGGTTCAAAGTAACCGGAAATTTTTTAAAAAAGAGTCTCTTTTTATTTTTTGTTGAAAACTCTCTGGTTATAACCGTCAGGTATATAAAACTGCCTTTGATAATTTTTTATCTTTGCGTCGTGTTATATAACATATTCATTTTCAAAATTCAACTGTGAAATGATCCAATTTTTTAAAACTGAAGGCAATACAATAATTGCTGTCGAGTCGTTAGCCCCTCTGGGCATGGAGGATAAAGATAAATTAGTATGGCTCTTTTCCAACGCGGAATATCTTAATGAGAAAAACATCGATGGCTGGTTTACAGGGCCGCGAAAGGAGATGGTTACTCCCTGGAGTACAAATGCAGTTGAAATTACACGGAATATGGGTATAGCCGGAATTTCCAGGATAGAAGAGTTTGTAGCTGTTCCGGATCAGCACGCCGTTTATGACCATATGTTGCAGCGAATGTATAAGGGATTGTCGCAGAATATTTTTGTATTGGAAAAACAACCCGACCCTGTAATTAATATTGAAGATATAGCTGAATATAACAGGAAAGAGGGCCTTGCCCTCAGTGTGGATGAAATTGAATATCTTAATTCTGTGTCAGAAACTATTGGAAGGCCCCTTACAGACAGTGAAGTATATGGATTTGCCCAGGTGAACTCGGAACATTGCCGCCATAAGATATTTAACGGTACATTTATCATCGACGGTAAAGAGATGGAATCATCACTTTTCAGGATGATTAAAAAGACCTCCGCTGTAAATCCTAATAAGATTGTTTCTGCTTACCGGGATAACTGTTCATTTGTGGAAGGCCCGGTGGCAGAACAGTTTGCTCCTGCTACTCAGGATAAACCCGATTATTTTGAAGTAAGAGATATAGAGACAGTGCTTTCACTAAAAGCTGAAACTCATAACTTTCCGACAACTGTTGAGCCTTTTAACGGGGCATCAACAGGAACTGGAGGCGAAATCCGCGACCGTATCGGGGGAGGGAAGGGGAGCTTTCCTGTTGCAGGTACTGCTGTTTATATGACTTCATATCCCCGTTCTGAACCGGGACGTAAATGGGAATTGGCGACAAAAGAGAGGAACTGGTTATATCAGACTCCTGAAGAGATCCTGATTAAGGCTTCTAACGGGGCAAGCGATTTTGGCAATAAATTCGGACAACCAATTATTACAGGGTCTGTACTGACTTTTGAGCACTTTGAGAAAAATAAAAAATATGGCTTTGATAAAGTGATTATGCTGGCTGGAGGTATTGGATTTGCTAATAAAAAATATAGTCTGAAAGATGATCCGGGAAAAGGAGATAAAATTATTTTGCTGGGAGGCGACAATTACAGAATTGGCATGGGCGGAGGAGCCGTTTCGTCAGTGGCAACGGGTGAATTTGAAAATTCAATCGAACTGAATGCCGTTCAGCGTGCTAACCCTGAAATGCAAAAAAGGGTATATAATGCTATCCGGGCACTGAGTGAATCAAATGAAAACCCGATTATTTCAATTCATGACCACGGTGCAGGCGGCCATCTGAATTGTCTGTCTGAACTGGTGGAAACAACAGGAGGTAAAATTGATACTTCAAAATTACCGGTCGGTGATCCTACACTCTCGCAAAAAGAGATAATCGGCAATGAATCACAGGAGAGAATGGGACTTGTAATTAAGCCGGAACATGTTGAACTTATACAGAGAATTGCTGAAAGGGAACGTGCACCTGTATACGTAATTGGCGAAACAACAGGCGATATGCAGTTTACTTTTGAAAATTCTGAAACCGGCGAAAAACCGGTAGACTGGCAATTGGGATATATGTTTGGTAATCCGCCAAAAACAATTTTGGAAGATTGTACTGTCGAACCCGATTTTGATGAAGTTGAGTACGATGTGGCAGACATTGGTTTATATATTGAACAGGTTATCCGGATGGAAGCGGTGGCATGTAAGGACTGGCTGACCAACAAGGTTGACAGATCTGTAACCGGCCGGATTGCTAAACAGCAGGGTGCCGGACTGCTACACCTGCCTTTAAATAATGTCGGGGTTATTGCAATTGATTACAACGGGGTGAAAGGTGTTGCCACTTCACTGGGACATGCACCTGTTGCCGGACTGATAGATCCTGCTGCAGGTTCGTTACTTTCGATTGCTGAAGCACTGACAAATATAATATGGGCACCTCTCACCGACGGGATTCGTAGTGTTTCTTTAAGTGCCAACTGGATGTGGCCTGCAAAAAACAGGGGTGAGAATGCGCGTATCTATGAGGCAGTGGAGGCAGCAAGTGAGTTTGCCTGCGCACTGGGGATAAATATTCCCACCGGAAAAGATTCCATGTCAATGACACAGAAATATAAAGATGATGTTGTCTATGCCCCGGGGACAGTTATAATCTCTGCATCAGGTGAAGTGTCAGATATACGTAAAGTTGTTGAACCTGTTCTTGTAAATGATAAAACTAAAGAAATTCTTTTTATTGATTTTTCTTTTTCCAGTCGTGCGCTCGGAGGCAGCTCGTTCGCACAGTCTTTAAATAAAGTCGGTAAATCTGCACCGGTTGTTACTGATACTGAAAGGTTTGTTGCTGCTTTCAATACTGTTCAGGACCTTATCGAAAGACAATTGATCCTTGCGGGACATGATATTGGGTCAGGCGGACTGATAACAACTTTGCTTGAGATCTGTTTTAGTAGTAATAATACAGGAATGAAAGTCGATCTGACCGGCATCGGAGAAGCTGATATGGCAAAGGTTCTTTTCAGTGAAAATCCGGGTATTGTTATTCAATGTGGCGATAATGAAGAGGTAAAGAAACAGCTTCTCGCTAATGGTGTTGAATTTGTTTCTCTTGGTATACCTGTTGATAAATCTGAAGTTATAATTAAAAATTTTGATGAAGAGATTAACCTGGATGTTAAAAAATTGAGGGATCTCTGGTTCAGAACCTCTTATCTGCTTGACAGGAAACAGAGTGGAAACATAAAAGCACTTGAGAGATTTAATAATTATAAAAAATTTGAACATAACTTTGATTTTTGCGGGTTTACAGGTAGGCTGGCGATTATGGCATTGACCTTAACCGCAGGACTCCGTCAGGAATAAAGTCTGCCATAATAAGAGAAAAGGGAGTGAATGGTGACAGGGAAATGGCGTATGCAATGTATCTTGCAGGTATGGATGTTAAAGATGTTCACATGACTGATCTCATTTCCGGCAGGGAAACTCTTGAGGATATTAATATGATTGTTTTTGTCGGAGGGTTTTCCAATTCCGATGTATTGGGCTCCGCAAAAGGGTGGGCCGGAGCTTTTAAGTATAATGAAAAGGCAAGAATTGCACTTGAAAATTTTTATAAAAGAGATGATACTCTGAGCCTGGGTGTTTGTAATGGTTGCCAGTTGATGGTGGAGTTAGGGCTTGTATATCCCGGACAGCAAAATTCTTCAAAAATGTTGCATAACGACTCCGGAAAGTTTGAATCGGCATTTCTGAATGTTGAGATACTTGACAATAATGCTGTAATGTTGCAGGATATGGCCGGAATGAAGCTTGGTATATGGGTCGCTCACGGTGAGGGGAAATTTAATCTGCCCCTGAGCGAAGAGGATTATAATATACCTGTAAAATACAGTAATGATGGATATCCTGCTAATCCAAACGGTTCAGATTATTCGGCTGCTGCAATTTGCTCTGACGACGGCCGCCACCTGGCTGTAATGCCTCATCTGGAAAGAGCTTTTTTGCCCTGGCAGTGGGCATATTATCCGGCAGGCCGGAAGATGGACGAAGTGGCACCCTGGATAAAAGCTTTTGTCAATGCCCGCAACTGGATAAAAAATATCTGATAAAGGATTCAGCTGCAATTCTATGTCATGATCAAATCTTCAGCAAGCTGCGCTGCCAAAGCCTCTCCCTTGAGTGTCTTAACTATTTCCAATGCAAATTTTATGGCTACTCCCGGGCCTTTGCCGGTTATTACATTGCCTGATACTTCAACTTCGGCTCCTGTAACATTGGCCCCTGTAAGCTGGCCTTCAAATCCAGGAAAGCATGTTGCTGTTTTGTTTTTTAAGATTCCCATATCGCCGAAAACCATTGGTGCGGCACATATCGCCCCCAAAGGTTTACCGCTGTTATTAAACTTTTGTATCTGATCACGGAGCCCGGAATGGGTTTTTAAATTTTTTGCACCGGGCATTCCGCCGGGAAGCACTATCATACCGGTTTTGTCAAAATTAACCTCCTCAAAAAGTTTATCAGCTTTGATCTTTATACCGTGTGCTCCGGTTACCTCAAATTTTCCTGTTATAGAAACTGTTACGGTGTCAATCCCTGCTCTTCGGAGTACATCTATGATGCTTACGGCCTCAATTTCTTCAAAACCATCTGCAAGATGAACTGCTACATTTGATTCCATGATGTTTTTTCTGCAAAATAAAAAAAGATCCCGGGAAACCCAAGATCTTTAACAAAAGGATTTTATTATATCAGGACTAATTATATGAATATCCGTGTAATGACTTTTCAAGTTTCTTCCTGCTGAAAAATATCCGGCTCTTCACGGTTCCTATGGGTAAATTCAGTTCTTCTGCAATTTCTTTGTATTTGTACCCATCAAGGAACATTGTGAATGGAATCCGATATTCATCTTCAAGTTCTTCAATGGATTTGGTAATCTCAACAGCACTGTACAGTGAATCAGGTGCAGGATATGCTTTATCTTTTGAAAACATCAGATGGAAATCATTGTTTGAATCATTAAATGTATTCCTGATCTTTACACTTCTTCTGTATTCATTTATAAAGGTGTTTTTCATTATAGTGTATATCCATGCTTTGAAGTTCGTGTTTTGTGCATATTTCTCTCTGTAAGTAAGAGCTTTTAACATTGTTTCCTGTAAGAGGTCATCTGCTTTTTCAGGATCTGAAGTCAGGCTGAGAGCATAAT
>JAAYJR010000149.1 GCA_012522835.1 Bacteroidales bacterium | reverse complement strand
GGGGACTTTTCTCCCTCTTCTATTTTAAACTGTCCGGTCGTAAATTGCATCAAAATGTTAAAAATAACCTGACCTAGTTTCTTATTCCATAATGAAATGGCTGCTGCCATAATTCCGCCTACAACAGCACTGTATAAAAAGGCATAGAGCACAAATTCCCAGCCATTCAATGCACCGATGGCTGCCATCAGTTTTACATCCCCGCCGCCGATGCCTCCCAAGATAAAGGGGATGACCAAAAGGAGCAGTCCCAATCCTGCTCCGAAAAAACTTTCCTTAAGTCCAAGAAACCCTCCATAATATACTACAGAGAGCAATAGCCCGGCGATCACCGCCGGTATGGTTATAAAATTAGGGATCGTGCCGGTCTTAATATCCCACCCGGCAGCAACAATCAGAATAATAACAGTTAATATTATGCTAAATATCAATAAAAATTACCTCATTTTTCAGGGAATAGCGGGGGCCGAAAGGCCCCCAAAAAACTTCTCTATAAAGTAGTCTATTTAACTTTATTAGTGTTACTGTAAATTTGTTACTACTGCGTTGAATTTGTCTCTGACTCCCTCACCAAGGCTTGTTAATGCAAGTATTGCTACTATGGAAACCAAAGCCAAAATAAGTCCATACTCTACCATTCCCTGTCCTTTTTCATCACTCCATAATCTTTTCAGCATGTGATTTTTCACCTCCTTCAGATTATATTTAAATAAATGTATGTAAATTTTTTACCTACCGCAGTTTACGGGAAACCGTCACTTGCAGACTGAAAAAAGGAAACGACTTTAATGCCGATCTGGGGGAGGATCAAAACAGCGGCAATCGATACGATCGATAAAATGAGGGCAAATTCCACCATCCCCTGTCCCCTTTTATCCTGCCAAAATTTTTTAAGATTATTGGTCATCACCTTTAAATTCCTTAAAAAATTATTTTATCTTCATCAGATAAGTGATTTCTTATCTTTTATGATAATTGCCTTCAGTTGAAAAAACTAAACAATAATAGGATAAATATTCTTAATATGACATTAGAGATACTGGTCTAACTTATTTTACACCCCGTTCCTTTTTTTGTATATAGTTTTATGCAAAAAAATCACCCTTTTGGTCCCATAATTTATAGTTTTTTTTTTACAACTCAAGACCTTCGAAGTTTTTCTTTTGTCGTATTTGATCCTTTTATCTTGTTTTAACAGAAAAATTCTTTTATTGACGGTTGGTTCGCCGCCAGATTCCCTGTTCCTGTGCAGCTTTGATCAAATCATCCCGCACCTCAGGATGGGCGATGTTGATCAATCCTTCTGCTCTTTGCCATACTGACATGCCTTTTAAACTGAACTTGCCCCATTCAGTCACGATGTAATGGGCCACCGATCGTGGATCTGTTACGATCCCTCCGGGAGTTATGGTAGGAACGATCCGTGTTTTGAGACTGCCGTCTTTATTTATATTCACTGATGGCAGACAGATAAATGATTTTCCCCCTCTTGACTTATAGCCTGCCAGGACAAAATCCAACTGGCCGCCGGTGCCGCTGATCATTCTGGTACCGGAGGAT
>JAAYJR010000384.1 GCA_012522835.1 Bacteroidales bacterium | reverse complement strand
AACCACGATGGACGTTGACAGCGGATTGGAAAGAAGACTTCCCCAGTGGGTTGACGAATCACAACAACAGGATGATGATCAGCAGATAAAAGAACGAAATGTTTTTGTGGTTCTGGTTAACCGGAATAACGACTTGTTGGTGGAAGGGGAATATGCCGATATCGAAAACTTGCGTGAAAGGGCCAAAGAATTTATGGCAAATCCTTATGACGATGAATCTTTACCGGAAAAGGAACCAATGCAAGTGCCATACTTCGGAGAAGTAATGGTTACAAAAGGAGTCATTTCCTTAAGGAATGACCTTGATACAAAATACGGTACATATATCGCTGTTCAAAACGAACTGGTTGGTGCCATTAATGAATTGAGGGAGGAATTGTCCCAACAGCAATTGGGAAAATCATATAATGATCTTGATAAAGATCAGCAGGATGCTGTTCGTGACATTTTTCCGTCAAGAATCTCAGAAGCTGAACCCAAAAAGGTAGGAGGAAATTAATTATGAGTAAATTCAGAAAAAAAGATGGAAAGGACCTTCCTCCCATCAACACAGCTTCATTACCTGATATTGTATTTATGTTGCTTTTTTTCTTTATGGTTAGTACAACCATGAGGGAAGTAACTTATATGGTTCATATCAGGCTTCCTGAAGCAACAGAGTTGAGTAAACTGGAAAAGAAATCACTCGTTAGTTATATTTATGTTGGTGAACCGCTGCTGCAATACCAGAAAATATTTGGTGTAGCACCGCGGATCCAATTAAATGATCAGTTTGCTAACGTTGGTGATATTCAGGATTATGTTATTGCAGAAAGAGAAGCAAGGGATGAGGCTGAAAGGCCTCTTATGATCACTTCCCTTAAAGTAGATGAAAATACCAAAATGGGTATTGTTACTGATATTAAGCAGGAGCTTAGAAAATCTGCTGCATTGCATATCAATTATTCATCCAGAAGGAAAGGGCCGCAACGTTAACAATCTTTTTGGATTAGAATTAATAAAAGTATAACCCCGGATGACTTGTTTCAATCCGGGGTTATATTTTTTATATCGGGATTACTAAAAACAGTGTTTTTTAATGTTTTTGAGGTGTTGTAATTTTTAAGTTAAGTTCATCAAGTTGTTCTCTTGAAATTGATGAAGGAGAATCCATCATAACATCCCTTCCTGCATTATTCTTTGGAAATGCTATAACATCCCTGATTGAATCCAGTCCGGCAAACAACGATACCAACCTGTCAAATCCGAAAGCAATTCCAGCATGTGGCGGAGCTCCGTATTTGAAGGCGTTCATTAGAAATCCAAATTGCATTATCGCTTTTTCCCTGGTTAAACCAAGCACAGAAAACATTTTTGACTGTAACTCAGAATCGAAAATTCTCACAGAACCACCACCAATCTCTACTCCGTTAATTACCAGGTCGTATGCATTCGCCCGGACTCTTCCCGGATCAGTATCCAGCAATTCAATATCTTCAGTTTTTGGGGACGTGAATGGATGGTGCATAGCAAAAAATCTTTCAGTTTCACCATCCCATTCCAGCAACGGGAAATCTACAACCCATAAAGGCTTAAAGACATTTTTAATCCGTAATCCTTCTTTTTTCCCAATTTCCAGGCGAAGTTCCCCAAGTGCATTTAATGTTTCATTTTTATTACCTGAAAGCAGTAGTATCATATCACCACGGTCTGCCTTAACAATATTAATCAACCTTTGCAGATCCACAGTGTTAAAAAATTTGTCAACTGACGATTTGATAGTATTGTCACTGTTATATTTGATATATACCATTCCTTTAGCACCAATCTGTGGCCGTTTTACCCAATTTGTAAGTTCATCAATGTTCTTGCGTGAATAGTCAGCTCCCCCTTGAACACAAATGGCTCCTGAGTATTCTGCATTGTCGAATACTGAAAACCCCTTACCTTTAACGGAATCTGTTAAGTCAACTATTGTCATGTCAAATCTGATGTCAGGTTTGTCACTACCATATTTTTCCATCGCTTCTGAGTATGAAATTCGCGGAAAATTTTCAACATCAACATTCTTAACTTCTTTGAATATGTATTTTATCAATCCTTCGAAAGTATTTAATACATCTTCCTGCTCCACAAAAGACATTTCACAGTCCATTTGTGTAAATTCAGGTTGCCTGTCAGCTCTCAGGTCTTCATCCCTGAAACATTTTACAATCTGATAGTACTTGTCAAATCCGGCAACCATCAGCAGCTGCTTGAATATTTGAGGTGATTGCGGGAGGGCATAGAATTCTCCGGGATTCATTCTTGAAGGCACAACAAAATCGCGTGCACCCTCAGGAGTTGATTTTATCAATACTGGTGTTTCCGTTTCAATAAATCCTTCATTATTAAGGTAAGTCCTGACAGTACCGGCAATCGAGGCCCTTAACTCCAGATTTTTGCGAATTACCGGACGCCTCAGGTCCAGATACCTGTATTTCATCCTTAGTTCATCTCCTCCGTCAGTCTCTTCTTCAATAGTGAATGGCGGTATTTCAGAGGAACTTAAAATTTTCAATCCACTTAACTCCACTTCAATTTCACCGGTAGGGATTTTAGGATTTTTACTTGTACGCTCCCTGACTGTTCCTGAAGCTTGTATTACATATTCCCTCCCGATGTTTTCCAATACCTCATAAATTGACTCCGGTGTATTCTCATCTGTAACCAGCTGGGTTATCCCGTATCTGTCACGTAAATCTATAAATCTCATTGCTCCTAAATCTCTGACTCTCTGAACCCATCCGGACAGAATTATCTGTTGTCCGATATTTTCAGATCTCAACTCTCCACAAGTGTGCGTTCTGTACATGATATTTTTTTAAGATTTGATTGCGAAAATAAGAAGTTTTTAGCAAATTCAGTGTTTTAATGCATTTGATTAAAACAATGATTACACCTTTTAATGATGAATATTATATGAGGGCTGCATTTGCTGAAGCATTAAAAGCTTTTGATGCAGGGGAGGTCCCTGTGGGCGGGGTTGTGGTTGCCGGAGGAAAGATCATAGTCAGGGTTCACAATCTTACAGAAACTCTGAACGATGTAACTGCCCACGCCGAAATGCAGGCAATCACTGCTGCAGCAAATTTGTTGGGAGGAAAATATTTAAACGACTGCACACTGTATATTACGTTAGAACCATGCGTTATGTGTGCTGCTGCTTTATCACTGGCCCAAATCGGAAAAGTGGTTTTTGGAACGGCTGATGAGAAGAGAGGGTATAGTTTGGTCAGCAAAAATATTATGCACCCTAAAACTAAGATATCCGGTGGAATAATGAAGGATGAATGTGCTGAACTGATGCGCGATTTTTTCAGGCGAAAGAGATAAGCTGAAACTTATTTATCTCCTGTTAAAACTTCAAATCCTGCTTTTCTGAGGTCATCCCAAAATGCGGGATATGATTTACTTACAACAAGAGGATCTTCAATCTTCATTTTATATCCAGCTGTTGCCATTGGAGCAAATGACATTGCCATTCTGTGATCGTTATAAGTTTTCACAACTGGAATATCAGCTGCAGGAAATTGATTAATCTTACCTGTCCATTCCAGTTCTCCCGGAATGGGTTCTGAAAGTAAGGCGCCAAATTTGGTTAGTTCATTCGTTAAGGCTGCAATCCTGTCTGTCTCTTTTATTTTAAGTGTTTTTAATCCTGAAAAGTGGAATGGTATTTTTTTTGCGACGCACAGACATGCCATTGTCTGTGCCATGTCCGGATTTTCCAGAAAATTCAGAATAAGTTTATCTGGATTGCGATTCTCTTTCTTTGTTATAAGTATCCCTTTGTCTGTTTGAACAGAATCTATTCCGAAATTATTGAACCAGCCTGATATTTGAGAATCTCCCTGTAAACTTTTGAGGCTTAAATTATTTAAAAGCAGAGTACCACCGTCAGACAATGCCAGTGTTTCATACCAGTAAGATGCTGCTGACCAGTCCGATTCAACAGTAAAATCAACAGGTTTATATTTTTGTTCCGGAATTGTAATGGTATCTCCTTCCCAG
Organism: Bacteroidales bacterium; assembly: GCA_012522835.1. GTDB lineage: Bacteria > Bacteroidota > Bacteroidia > Bacteroidales > Prolixibacteraceae > JAAYJR01. The sequence goes on along the minus strand of JAAYJR010000384.1, from coordinate 11,040 downwards.
TCATATTTTATTCCGAATCTGGCCATAAGTTTCAGGGTCATTTCAACGTATGACCGGGATGTTATTTCCCCTTGTAATCTGAGTTTTAGTCCGTTTTCAATCACCGGGGCAATCATCAGGAGTGCAGATATATATTGACTGGAAACTGAACCATCCATTTCAAGTGTTTTTCCCTTTAAGTGTGAACCATATATTTTTAGCGGAGGAAAACCTTGTTTTTCAATGTATTGAATATTCCCACCTAACCGGGTCAGGGCATCTGCCAAAATTCCTACAGGCCTCTGTTTCATCCTTGATGACCCGGTTAATTCCCAAACCCCGGCAATACGTGAAAGGAATGCTGTCAGAAACCGCATGGCAGTCCCGGCATGTCCAATATCAAATATGTTTGTGTTATTAGAATGAAGTATCTTATTTAATACCTGTGTGTCATCGCTGTCAGACAGGTTATTTATAGGGATAGCACTGTCAGATAAAGCGTTAATGATAAGTGCACGGTTGCTTATACTTTTTGATGCCGGCAGATCTATCTCTGTGTTGACAGTTCTGTTATTATTTGATATTAAATATTGCATATGATTAAATTAAATGTTTTCAAAGGATCATTCAGACTGCACCGATTTAAATCGGGGGAACTCGCATCATACTCCTAGGTTTCGATTTAAACCGGGATGTTGGTTTCATTATCGGCTTATATCTTCTCCTGGATCATTCTAAAAAAGTCCAATCCCTCAAAAATTAACTTTTTATCACAGTTTTTATTAATTTCAAAACAGCCAATCCCCGAGATTAAAGTAAAATTAATTTGATCGCCCTCATTTTTTTTGTCGTGAGCCATAAGCCCAAACAGCTCTTCAAAATCTGAAGTTTCTATTTTAAAAGTTCCGTATATTTTTATTAACCAATTAGTTAATTCCTGAACCGAATTTTCTGCCAACCCACATTTTTTCATTGAAAGAAACAGCTCAACTATCATTCCCCAGGCCACTGCGCAACCATGCAAAACCGGCTTGTTTTGTTTCATGGCAAGACTCTCTATTGCATGCCCTGTTGTATGTCCAAAATTCAGAGCTTTTCTGATATTGTTTTCAGTAGGGTCATTAAGAACAAAATATTTTTTAATCTCTACAGAATTTGATATTATTTTTTGCAGGGCAACATAATCAATTATATCAAAGTTAAATTTTTGCAATTCACCCAGGTGCTCCCGGCTATTAATAAATCCGTGTTTAATCATCTCTGCAAAGCCTGAGATAAAATTATTATGGTCTATAGTTTTTAAGAAATTGGTATTTATTATTACGGCAACCGGTTCTTTGAAAGTTCCTATTTCATTTTTTAGTCCGTTGAAATTTATTCCTGTTTTTCCCCCTATGGATGCATCAACCTGTGACAGGAGTGTTGTAGGGATATTTATAAAATTAATTCCTCTTTTAAAAGTTGAGGCAGCAAAACCTGCCAGGTCTGTAAGCATTCCTCCTCCGATATTTATTAATAATGATTTCCTTCCGGCACCATTATCTGAAAGGAATTCCCATATACGAACAACTGAATCAAGCTTCTTATTCGGTTCACCTGCAGGAATCACAACTTTTTTTATCCGGTGTGAGTCAAAATAATCACTAAATTGACTTACCCATAATTTGTCAACATTAACTTCTGTAGCTAAAAAGATTTTATTTTTTTCATACAGTTCTATCCACTCATTGAGAGATGTTTGGATGCTCTGACTATATATTATTTTTGATTTTAACGTCATTATCTTTCAATTTTTTGTAAAGTTACAATAAATTTGTTATCAGGTTTCTAATTGTTTACTACCTTGTCTTTTCAGAAACAACCTTTAATGTATATTTTAAAATGACAATATCGAATAAAAAGAGGACTATTAAAATAAGGCGGATATTTTTCCTGGTAAGCGTAATTATAGCAATAGGTGCGCTGATCCTGTTTTTGTTGGATCATACAATTTACGGACTGGCTTTTGCCGGTTTTTTTGCACTTTGGTTTTTGTTTTTCCAGACTGCAGATTATCAATATATTGAGTTTAGTAATGATAATAATAAGATACTTCTGCGTTTTTATAAAATTATACGATTTGGGAAAACTGAATTTAATTCTATTGAATTTCCGCAAAAAATATTGTATAATGCGAATTTTGAAAATTCAGTGTTTGGTAAATTGACTGACCTGACGTTAATAGTGAAAACCCAACGTGGAATTGCAGAATATCCTCAGGTTAGCCTGACTGCCCTTTCATTGGAAGAACGCAGAAAAATAAGAGTGATTCTGTTTAATATAGTTGGCAGATAACCCGACAGTAGAATACCCAATTAACACATAAAATTATGCCCCAAACAGATCAGGATTTGTTTTATAAGATTGCCCTTTCACTTATACCAGGTATTGGCAGTGTTTTGGCACGAAACCTTCTGGCCAGATTAGGCCGGGTTGAACAGGTTTTTTCTGAGTCTTTCAAGTCATTAAAGAAAATTCCCGGTATAGGGGAAATTAATGCCAGAAGGATCAAAGATGAGAGTGTTTATATACAGGCAGAGAAGGAACTGAAATTTATCAAAAAATACAATATCCAGGTTTCCTTTTTTACTGATAAAAGTTATCCCCGACGATTAAGATCTTGTATTGATGCACCTGTGATTTTATATTGCAGGGGCAATATGGATCTAAATTGGCCCAAGGTTCTTTGCATTGTCGGTACCAGAAATGCAACAACTTATGGAAAGGAAATTAGCGGGCAACTTATTAAAAATATTTCCGGTAGGGGTCATAAGATTATTATTATCAGCGGACTAGCTTATGGAATTGATATTCATGTGCATAAAATGTCCCTTAAATATGGTATACCAACAGTTGGAATTCTGGGTCATGGACTTGACAGGTTATATCCTTCATTGCATTCTGATACAGCTAAAAAGATGCTGAAGTCAGGGGGCTTAGTAACTGAATTTCCCAGTCGTACAAAGATTGATCCTTCCAATTTTATAAGACGTAACAGAATAATTGCAGGTTTGTCGGATGCAACTGTTGTAGTTGAATCAGCTGAGAAGGGAGGAGCTCTTGTTACTGCAGACATTGCCTCTTCTTATAACAGGGATGTTTTTACTTTTCCAGGAAGAGTGACTGATACCTATTCCAGGGGTTGTAACAAGTTGATCCGGTATAATGAAGCAAATCTGATCCAGGGAATTGAAGATTTGGAGTATTTTATGGGATGGGAATCAACTGATAATACTGAATACCTCCAGACTGAAATGTTTGTTGATCTGATCCCGGAGGAGATAAAGATTATTGAACTTCTGAAGAAGTCAGACAGATTATTTATTGATCAGATCTCATCAGAGTTGGGAATGCCCGGAAGCAAAGTATCAGCTTTGTTGCTTGAATTGGAATGTAAGAATATTATTTCAGCCTTACCCGGTAAATTGTACTCAGTAAAATGACAGTTATAGTTTGTAACCTCTTTTTACAGTGACATGTTTTATTGTCACATATTTCCTATTTTTACGGCATGAAAACATTTGAAGATCTGAATATTGCAAAATCTATTTTAAAGTCTCTTGATGATCTGGGGATTGTTGTTCCGACCCCGATTCAGGAGAAGGCTATTCCACGGATAAATTCGGGAAATAATGTCCTTGGAATTGCACAAACCGGTACCGGTAAGACGGCAGCTTACCTGCTGCCATTGCTGTCTAAACTTAAAAAACCTGAAGGAAAAGATCCCAGGGTCCTTGTTCTTGTTCCTACCCGCGAGCTTTCAATACAGGTAGGAAATGACCTGGCAGATTTTACAGTTTGGTCGGAATTGCGTCATGCAGCTGTTTTTGGCGGAGTAGGATGGACAAAACATGCAGAATTGATTGAACCCGGGATTGATGTTCTTGTTGCAACACCGGGGCGTCTTAAAGATCTTTATCAGACTGGCTTCCTGTCGCTAAAGAAAATTAAATATCTGGTAATAGATGAAGCAGACAGGATGCTGGATATGGGATTTCTTCCGCAATTAAGAAAACTTTTCGAAATTCTTCCTTCCAACAGGCAAAATTTACTTTTTTCAGCTACCTTTTCTGAAAGTGTTGAAAAATTGGTCAGTGAATTCCTTGATTTTTATGAGAAGATTGAAACCTCTCCCTCGGCGACTCCAGTTCAGGAGGTGAGTCAGTATGCATACAGGGTACCAAATTATCGTACCAAACTAAACCTTGTAAGGTCTCTGCTGGACGATGAAATTGCCTGGTCAAGGGTTATAATATTTGTAAAAACAAAAGGCCATGCTGATGAGGTTTTTAGCGTAATAAAACGAAAATCAGAAGGAGAGAAAAGGATTTTGCATTCCAATAAAGGTCAGAATATGCGAATTAATGCTATCAGGGATTTTAAGGAGGGCAAGGTAAGGATACTTATAACCACTGATGTCTCTGCCAGGGGTATAGATGCAAGCAGTGTAAGCCATGTAATAAATTTTGATGTTCCGCTAAATTATGAAGATTATATTCACAGGATCGGGCGAACTGCGCGTGCCGGAAGGAGGGGAGATGCAATTACACTTATCGATCCGTCTGAAGAGTGGCACTGGGAAAAAATTGAAAAATTAATACGGATGAAAATTCCTCTCCGGAATATTCCCCCTGATGTTGAGATTTTTGAAACCGGTTTTGAGGAGAAACAAAAACAACTCCGTGAAATAGACCGGCAAAGAAAAATTGACGATCCAACTTTCCCGGGGGCTTTTCACAGCAAAAAAAAGACCAGCAGGGGCAGGGGCAGATTTTCCGGGAAAATGGCAAATTCGGGAAAGAAACTAAGAGGAAAAAAAAGCAAACGTAACTGAATTGATTATATAAGAGTATCAAGTTTTTTAAACAGACTGTCTTTTAGTTTTATAATATGGTTATACTGACCTGGTGAAAAGTATTTAAGCCACAAAAGCCTTAGCCTTCCTGAAGTTTTCCTGTAAACTATGTACCATTTGAATGCCAGTTTTCCTGCAAAAGGCATTGCAATGAGGAATGCCAGTTTAATCCATAACCCGGAAATCAACCATGATAAAGCAAAGAATTCAATCATATAAAAGAGAGGAAACAGAATAATACCTGCTACCAGAAAAAAGGTACTCCAAAATGACTCATCCTTCACCTTTTTTCTGACTATTTTATCAGTTAAAAAAAACGGGACTGCATTAAATATAAAACCAAAGAGAAACAGTGGAAATCCTGCAATAAGTATCAGAATGTTGAATAATGCACCTTTCAGATGCTGTTTATCTTCAAGCAACCAGCCTCGTAACCGCATTTTTTTGATTGTATCATAAAAAATGTTTGTCTCATTCACCAGTTCCTCTGTTTGCAGGGGAGATGAATTTTCAAGAGAATCCATTTTACTGACCAGGATTTTATCTGATTGGAACTGGTTTAGCAATGAATATTTTTTATTACTGCGGTTAAGAAAATGTCTGCCGTATATTTCACGAATATTTTCAAAATCATTATAATACTTTTTACTGGTTATATTTAGTGAGAGTGATTTTATGGCTTCGTGGATCCGGGATTTCACTTCGGTTACAGCAGCAACGGAATTTTCATCATAGATGTCCAAAAAATCTTTTACCGGTATCGGTTTTCCAAAATTTACAATAATGGAACGGTTGAATTTCCAGTAATGACTATAATATATACCTGCGGGTATTATTTGTATGTCGAGCGAATTACCGGTTTTTTCTTCTGCCATAAAAACAATACGGGGAACAGCTTTTTTGTGGACAAGCATTTGTCTTTTAGCTGAGTGGGCTGCTTCAGGGAAAAGGGCCAGGGCACCATTGTTTTTGAGGACATTTATGGAATCGGCAAAGGTTTTTTCATTTTTTTCAAGATTATTTTTACCGTCGCGAATACGGTACACCGGCATTATCTTGATGAACTTTAAAAAGTTGTCAACTATTTTGGATTTGCCGAAAATATCTGCACGGGCAAGCCATACAGGTTGAAAAGGTACATAAAGGAGTATTGCCATTGGATCGCTCAGTGCATTTTGATGGTTTGGTGCAAAGACTAATGGCCTGTTTTCAGGAATATTTTCAATTCCTGTAATAATAATCTTTTTATGAATCAGCCAGTTTGCAAAAATTATATATTGCTTCAGGCACCAGTATCCAGGTGACCATTTTTCATAACTCATCTTACTGCAGGTTGGATATCAACTTTTTTTGACCAGATTGCAGCCAGTGATAACCCGCTTATGATATGCCAAACACCCCACCAGGCTGCGACGATTGTCATTCCTCCCAATTCAAGTTCAGGTGGAAATATTTTAGGATTAAACATCAATACAAGTGCCAGTCCTGAATTTTGAATTCCGGTTTCAATAGTTACCGTTCTTTTGTCTGTATTGTTTAATCCAATAATTGAACTGATAGAATACCCAGTCAACAGGGCTATTGAATTGTGCACCAATACTATCAGGAATACGATGTGGATATAATTCAGGAAATGGTTGAAGTTAGCAGACAAAAGAATTATCACAAAGCCGATAAATATCAGGATAGATAATTGTCGTATAGGCTTTTTAATTTTAGCAGTGATCACAGGAAAGTATTGTGAAAAAAGTATACCAAGTATCAGGGGAATGCCCAAAAGGATAACCACAGTCTGGACCATCTGCAGGAAATTTATTTCAATTGGAACCAGAAAATTACCGGCTCCGGCACTACTGTAATAATTGAGATACAGCTTTCCCCAGATTGCAAAATTAAGTGGTGTCATAAATGTAGCCGATAAAGTTGCTACAGCAGTTAAGCTTACTGAAAGAGCAACATTCCCCCTGGCCATTGCACTCATAAAGTTGGAAATGTTGCCTCCGGGACAGGACGAAATAAGTATCATTCCAAGTGCCACAGTAGGTGTGGGGTTTAACAGGATAATGAATAAAAATGTTACTGCAGGAAGTAAAATAAACTGTGAAAATATTCCTGTTAGTGCTGATTTGGGTTTGAGTATTACATCTTTAAAGTTTTGCCATTTTATGTCAAGCGCCACACCAAACATTACAAAAGCAATAACAATATTGAGAGCTAATAATCCTGAGGGGGAAAAATTTAACCTGACATGATCGAGAACTTCAAGAGCTTCTTTCATAAATAAAAAATTTTTGAATCTGTCGAAAATAGGAAAACATTTGGGAAAAACAATAAAAAACCGGAGCATTCTATTTAAATGTCCGGTTTAATATTTACATTAAAACATTAAATATCTTACCTGCCAGGTAATAATTTCTTCATTTTTTCATTTATCTCAATATTTTCCATAATGCCTATAAACTCTTCTGCTCCCGGGCCATAGGCAAAGATTGGTACCATTACCCCGGTGTGGCCGCCGGTTGTGAATTCCCCTTTTACCATTCCTGTTTCGAAACTTCCGTTCAATACTGCCATACCACCGGTCTCGTGGTCAGCAGTAAGTACAATCAGGGTTTTCCCGTCTTTTGCAGCAAACTCAAGCGCTTTGCCGATACTCTTATCCATATCGAGCATATCTTCCACAATATAATCCGTATTTGAGGCGTGTCCCCCCCAGTCAATCTGGGATCCTTCAACCATCAGGAAAAATCCTCTCTTATTGTCGCTTAATATATTGATAGCGGTGCTTACAGCCACGGGAAGAAAATTTCCACGTTCATTGAGCCTTCCGGGATGCTCCTCTGCAACAAATCCTGCAAGTTTGCCGCTTTTTATATTTGCTATTATGTTCAGGTCTTTTTCAACAGTATAACCTTTCTCTTTAAGCTCACCGGCAAGGTTTCTCCCGTCTTTCCTGTTGGTAAAATGTTTATAGCCTCCTCCAATAAAAACATCAATATCAGTTTTAAGAAAATCGGCAGCGATCTCTTCGTACATATTCCGGTTTGACTGATGTGCGATAAATGATGCCGGTGTAGCATGAGTAATTGCTGAAGTGGAAACAAGTCCGGTTGCCATGCCTTTTTCTTCTGCTATTTCAAGGATTGTTTTCACCCGATTTTTATCTTTATCGAGGCCGATAGCGCCGTTATATGTTTTAACTCCGGATGAAAGTGCAGTTCCTCCTGCGGCAGAATCAGTGATATAATTATCAGCTGAAGATGTTTTCGAAAATCCTGTATATTTGAGGTTTTCAATGAAGAGCCGTCCTTTATTCGCAGTTAATGCTGCATGAACCTGTGAAACGCCCATGCCGTCGCCGATAAAAAATATGATATTTTTTGGTTTTCTGGATTTAAACTTTTGTGTAAAAGTTTTCACCTGATAGGCTTCACCGCTATCATATATTTTTAAGTTTTCACCATCTTCTGCAACATTTTTATCTTGTGCGAAAAGAGTAAATCCCATAACCAGGGATAACACAAATGCTAATATTTTTTTTGTCATAATTATTTTTTGTCAGCAAAATTAAAAGTTATGCAATATGAAAACAATAAAGGATGCAAAAAAGTTTAAAGAGTAATTCCGGACTTATTTCCAGATAAGGTAGTAAGATCGAATTCAGGATTCAGGCTAAATTCTGTCTTATCCCTGGAACTGTTAATTTTAATCACATTCATTAATACAAAATTGCTCAGAATTTCTTCAGCTTTTTTTCTGGAAATATGTGCCAGTCTGATAAATTTGGCAAAAGATATGCTCCTGTTTTCTGCCAGGTAATCTATAAGTGATTTTTCATCTGAAGTATAGGAGAAATAAATCCCCTGCTTACTGTTTTGTTTTTTCCAAACTAAAAGCTGTATTTTGTGCACCAGCACATTTTCATCATTGATACGGGAGTATGCCATCCATTTGCCGTTCTCATCAAGTGCATAATGTGGTTTTTTTGTGCTTGGCCTGACAGTTATTTCCAAAACTATTTTATCGTCTGAAATCCATTGTTTTGTGGTAAAAGAGAGGGGTGGTTTACTGAATAATTTAGCAGCTGACTCAACCATATAAAACTCCTCATCGGTACTGATGCCAACAATTTTTCCATTATCCTTCACCCCAATAAGCAATCTTCCCCCATCGGTATTTGCAAAAGCTACCAGCGATTTGGCAATCTTTTTTGAGTCATTGATACAGAACTTGAAATCCTGTTTTTGATGCTCACCCTCATCAATTAGTTTTTGTAACGACAGATTCAAAACAAATATTTTATTTTAACCATTCGAATGTAATATAATGATCTGCATCCATGCCAAGCTTTTTATATGCTTTTTGGGCAGCTAAGTTATTTTTTTCGGCATACAGGCGGATTCCTTTAAGATCACTGTTTTCAAATACCAGTTGTTTTATGTGGGAATAGAGTTTGCTGTAAACTCCTTTTCTGCGATATTCAGGAACAACATAAACAGATTGAATCCACAAAATTGTACCGTTTCTCCAGTCACTCCATTCAAATGTGGTCAGCAGGGATCCTACTATAATGCCCTCTCTTTCTGCAACATAGTAGCATCCTTTAGTTGAATCACTGAGCACGGCCAACACTCCTTTACCTGCAGTTTCGGGATTCAGATCAATGTTCTCCGTCTCTTTGGCCATGGCAAGCTGAAATGCCAAAATTGAATTTATATCCTGATTCTTTGCTTTTCTGACTAACATTTTTCATTTTTATCTGGCGAAAATAATAAATCCGCTATAATGAAAGTTGTTGTTGCATCAGAAAATCCAATAAAAATTAAGGCAGTTTTAAGTTCTTTTAAATCTTATTTTTCCAATGTTAACATTGAGGGGATAAAAACATCTTCAGGAGTATCTTCCCAACCGCTTACCGATCATGAAACTTTAACCGGTGCAAGAAACAGAGTAGAAGAAATAAGAAAAAGAATTTACGATGCTGATTATTGGGTTTCTATTGAAGGAGGAATCCAGGCAGGAGATAAAGACCTGACAGCCTTTGCCTGGGTAGTTATCTGTTCTGCCGGAAAATTCGGGGAAGCCCGTTCTGCTTCATTTTTATTACCGCGGAAGGTTGCTCATTTGATAGCAGGAGGTATGGAACTGGGAACAGCAAATGACCTGATATTTGGTATAGAGAATTCAAAACAGAAAACAGGAGCGGTAGGCCTGCTTACTCATAACCGGATTGACCGGACAGAATTATACAGGCATGCTGTAACGCTGGCCTTAATACCTTTTATCAATCCCGGTCTTTATTAATCCCGCTTTTTGAATTGATTCTTGCAATTATTTCTTCAATTTTTATTTTTTCTTCATCCATCAGTACCAATTGTGATTTTTTCTTTTGAAGGAGGGAGATAACCTGTGGTCCTGCTTCGCCTGTAATGATTATGGATGCCCCCTGTTTATGCAGAAATTTTACTAACTGGATCCCGCTTCTGTCAGAATTTTTGTAAGGATTGTCAATGATTAAAGATTCCTTGCTTTCTGAATTGTAGATAACAATATTTTCACATTTTCCGAAACGAAGGTCCAAAAACGATTTTTCTGACTTGCCGGTTGATGAAATGGCAAATATTTTACTCATATTTAAAAACTTTAAAAATTCAGAGAACAGTAATTTACGGTAAATATAATGATATTTGTAAGGATAATTAGCTCCTTATATTACATTTCATATGATTAAAATTAATTATTTTCAATGGTATCATATGGAACTCGCACATGAATTTTTAATCAATATTGTTTGTTTTAACAATTATCCCTGGTTTTTCTTCTCTTTTGCAATATCACCAATTAAGGTAGTTTGAGTGCAGCTATTTATTTTTACTTCTGCAAAGTCACCTTTTTTGAAATCATATTTGGGAAATACTGTTACTTTGTTTTGGGATGTCCTCCCAAACAACATCTCATCAGATTTTTTAGAATACCCTTCAACTAAAACTTTAAAAGTTTTGCCTATATCATCACGGTTATTTTCAAGGGAAATTTTATTCTGAAGCTTGATTATCTCGTTTAACCGGTCTGTTTTTATCTCTTCAGGAACATCATCTTTCATCATTTTTGCAGCATAAGTTCCCGGCCTCTCAGAGTATTTGAACATAAATGCCATATCGAATTTT
>JAAYJR010000185.1 GCA_012522835.1 Bacteroidales bacterium | reverse complement strand
TTTTACAATCCCGGAATCAGATTGGTGATCCATTACCCGGTAGTCTAAAATCAGGTTATACTGGTCTGTCGTGATAGCCAGTTTCTTTCCAAGTTCCACGTTTGGACGTAATTTCCCTTTAGTGATCCATTCGGTATATTCCTCGAAAATTGAAAAGATCTTTTCCTCATGAGGGATTTCTTCTCCTTTTATTACCCTGCGTTCAAGTAAGTCGACATGTTCAACGCTGATCACTGACTGCGGCAACATTATATTGCCTCAAAAAACAGTGTGGGCTGCATTAGCATTGCCTCCTGTTTTTGCTTTCAGTGGTACTGTCACAATACCCCTTAATAGCACTAAACATTATGTGTCCGATATTTTACCCTCCGACATTTCAACGTACGGTATTTATTACTACGATTGGTCAGTCACAAGCAGATTGCGCTTTGAAAGCTCTCATACTTACCAGACTGATGTCTATGTCAAAGGTATTACACTTGGGGCAGGTACGATCAGTTTCTATACAACAAATGGTTGTGGAACATCTTCTTTTAACTTCCCGGTACATGTTGTATCAGCATTGCTCAGGATCTATCCAAACCCGGCAAGCAATGAAATAACTCTTATTATAGATTATGGTGATGCTGAATATTCTGAAAGTGAACTATTGACTGAAAATGAATACTCAGGTGCTATATATAATAATTCAGGCACACCTGTGTTTGTTAACAGGTATAATAATAAGGAAACAAAGATAAATGTATCGGGATGGCAAAAGGGAGCGTACCATGTTAAGGTGAAGGGAGAAGGCGAGGAATACAGCGCCCTGTTTGTCGTTGAATAAAATAATACCGGTGAATATGGGATCGTGTCATATATGGGCTGTAAATGGCCTTAAATGTGATATTTGAGATCTATTGTCCGGATTTGCGGCATATTTTTTGATGTGACAACAGGTGTAAAGAACCTGAATGCCGGAACTAAAGTCCTTAAAGTAAAAATATTTGGAATTGACATTTGTTTGTTGTAACTTTTGAGGTGATATTCAATATGTTAAATTTCTGACTGCTGTTTAAAGTTTTTTAAAAGAGTTCGAATTGCTGAAACAAGAACAAAAAAATATTAAAGTCATGAAAAAAAACATTTTAAAAACCAGGCAATTAATTCAAAAAATCAGTTTATTTCTAATTGTCAGCCTGTTAACAGGATTTTTAGGATGTAAAAAAGACAATGATGATCTGACCTTAAATCAGTTAGACAAAATAGAATTTAAGGTCGTTACCATGGAAGGTGATATTGAACGGGAGATTTTCGATGAAGGTACTGATGTAGCTTTCGCCATAAAAATTGTCAACAACTCAGATAAGGACTTTGAATGGTACCATGACTATAGTTGCATAATTTTAAATCAGGAAGATTTCCTGTTTGCTAAAAAGAAAATAGTTCAAGCTAGTGAATATTCTGATATATCTTATACTCCACTTGGGAAACCTTACCCCTTTCCGGTAAATTGCCCTACCATAAATTTACCCCCTCAATTGATCACACCCGGAGAAGAGCGCATATTGATAAAATTGAGATGGAGTGATAATCCTGACAACGAAGAGCTTTCAGCAGGTGAATATTTTACTGAATTTACATTAAACCTTACAGTAAAAGAATATCAAAAGTCATGGAATTTAAGGACTGATTTTATAATACATTAAAATATGAAAGCAAAATTATTTCTTATTATTCCGCTTCTGATAGTTTCGGCTTTTTCACACGCCCAGGTGCGCACGGTTTTATCCGACAGCAGGTTAGTGAATGAGCGCGGGATTTTCAATACACCAATTCCGGATAAAACAATTAACATTCAAACGGCATATTTTTTGATGTGACAACAGGTGTAAAGAACCTGAATGCCGGAAGTAAACTACCACCTTCAGAGAAGGTGGCTTTAACAAAACAACCCTCTAAAAGAGGGTAAAATCCGAGCGATCCTGCTCTTCTTGGCGTTCTTTGTTTTCCTGGTACTTCACATATCGACGGATCATTTCTTCGTTGATGCCAACTGTGTTCACAAAATATCCCCGAGCCCAAAAGTGATTCCCCCAATATGGCTTCTTCTTCAGATTCGGATAACTTTTGAACAACTTTATTGCCGTCTTCCCTTTCAAGATACCCATGAAGTCTGATACAGATACTCTTGGCGGAATAGATACAATCATGTGGACATGATCAATCTGGATACTCAGCTCTGATAATTCAGCTTCCTTCCACTGACAAATGCTCCTGATATCTTGCTCCAACATGGACATTACTTGACCTGTCAATATGCGAAATCTATACTTGGGTGTGAATACTATATGGTAATCACATTTATATACTACATGCGTTAATTTACGATATTTACTCATTCACCAAATATAGTAAATCAATGCGTAGCTAACATTACATTACCACCGTCTGAGACGGTGGGTTTTTAAGTTTAACTAAATTTTGAATTATCGGAGCTGTATGCGGTGAAAGTCGCACGTACAGTTCTTAATGGGGAAAGCGGCGGCAACGTCGCTGACCTACATAACCTTATAAAATATAATTCATGTTTGCCTTGAGAATTGTTCTGATAGCTCTGATATTTGGTTTTCAATCGGAGGGTATAAACTGCCGGTCTGCCATGATCACTCCGGCTGACCTGCCAGCCGGAATCATCCGGTACAACCAGCCAGCCGGTTCCGCTCCGGACGCTCAGCCAGCCGGCCCGGTCCGGTACCATCCGCCGGGCAACATCAGCCCGTATAACCAGTCTCCCGGCTCTGCAAGGGACTTGCAGGGTGAGGATAGGATCATGAACACCCTGGCTGTGGAAACCGGTCTGGAAGTTCTTACCGGGGATGATTTCAGCATCCTGAAAGGAAAAAGGGTCGGACTCATCACAAATCCTACCGGTGTTGACAGGGAAATGCAGTCAGCTGTCGATATTTTGTATAATGCCCCGGGAGTAAAGCTTACTGCTCTTTACGGACCGGAACATGGTGTACGCGGCGAATTTACAGCAGGAGAAACAATCGCTTCGACAAAGGATCCTGTCACGGGTATCGCGGTGTACAGCCTGTACGGGGAAACCAGAAAACCGACACCTGAAATGCTACGTGATATTGATATACTTGTTTATGATATTCAGGATATCGGATCGAGGTCATATACATATATTAGTACACTTGGGCTGGCGATGGAAGCTGCTGCTGAGAACAATATTCCCTTTATGGTTCTTGACAGGCCGAATCCGCTCGGAGGAATCAGGATGGAAGGACCTCTTGTCCGGCCCGGATTTACATCTTTCGTGAGCCAGTATCCCATACCCTACATTCATGGACTGACAGTCGGTGAACTGGCCGGGTTTCTGAACGGGGAAGGTCTGCTTAAAAACGGCATCAGATGCAGACTGGAAGTAATAAAAATGAAGGGCTGGAAAAGAGATATGCTTTTTGAGGAAACAGGTCTGCCATGGGTAGCCTCTTCGCCCCATATCCCGCATGCACAGACAGCCCTGTTTTACCCTGCAACGGGAATACTCGGAGAATTATACACTGTCAGTATTGGTGTGGGTTATACCATGCCGTTCCAGCTTATTGCAGCCGAATGGATCGATGCCGATTCACTTGCTGCAGGACTGAATGCACTTTCCCTGCCGGGAGTCAGGTTCCGTCCTCTGCATTATAAACCATATTACAGTGTATCACAAGGCAATATGGTACATGGAGTTCAGATACATCTAAGCGATCCCAAATCAGCTCCCCTGACGCTTCTGCAATTTTATTTTCTGCAGGAAGTCCGTAAATTATGGCCGGACAAGGATATTTTCAGATTATGCGATCCGTCACGCCTGGATATGTTCGATAAGGTATGCGGAACCGACAGGGTAAGGACGG
>JAAYJR010000605.1 GCA_012522835.1 Bacteroidales bacterium | reverse complement strand
TTCTTGACTTGAACGCTTTGTAATAACGATCACTGTCGTGCTCCTTAATTATCGATTTTATGTTGACTTTATCCACCAAATCAATGATTTGTTTAAAAATCGGCTATCCGACAAATTTTATTTCACTATTATTATACATGTTGTAAAAAATTTAATGCAAAATCAATTTAGAACATTGAAGGGAAACCATAAGGGAGTACCTTCACTTTTTTTTATTTATTATTTTAGTCGGACACTACTGATATTTTTTCATTTAAAATGAATCCAAATAGAAAAGAAATGCTTTGTTTTCACATTTTATGATACAATTTCAAGCTAAATCCTAAGAAATAAATACATGAAAATACATTTGATGTTTGTATATTTGTTACTGAGATTATTTACACAACAGAAATATAACTGGTGAGTAATACAGTGAGTTGTTTGAATTACGGATGCGTTAAATCATTTAAAATTATATACTTACAGGTATAGGTTCGAGCCCTGGCAGGACAACCAAGGCGGGGATTTTATCAGTTTTGATGAAATCCCCGTTTTTTTGTTTTTTCAAAGCCTTTGCCATTTGCGGAATTGGAGAAAAAAATGAATTTACCCCATAATATCAAAGGATTAAGGCATACTTTTGCAGCGAAATTTACCACTTTTGCAAGATTCGATTTATATCCGCCTGTTTTACCAAGTTCCTGTTCTATTTCAAAACATTCTTTTTCATATTTTGGCCTGAATTTATCGTAAAGGTTGCGGTCAATTTCTCCGGTAACAAAACGCTCTTCAATTGCATCCAGTTTTCTTTTTGTTTCTGTCAATTTTTGTTTCAGCAATTTTGCTGCTTCAATATGAGTTTTAAAAAATACGGCCATTAGCTCTTCCAATTGAAGTTTAACAATGCCAAACTACTCTTTCCCTATTTTGAAGGATTGTAATGTCGCTCTGAATATTTCGTGCATCGCTTTGGCGCTGCGATTTATTTTACACCCTTTTTTGTGCATAAATTTCACAATATCTTTTTTGCGATGCCAAACTGGTATTGTCTTCCTGGTCGGCTGAAGATACGCGGGTATAAATAACAGCATTATTCCCATCCTGGAATTGTTTAGGAGCTTGCGGGGCAAATTGTTTAAAAAGACTTAAATCACTCATGCATGACGAAGTGTTTGTGTTAAAAATTTGTATAACCCCAATTTAGGAAAAAATATTTATACCTCCTCATTCTTCAAAATAAAAGCTTTTAAAATCAGAAGTGCAACAGTTTCAGTATTCTTTATAAGTTTCTCATAATCAACAGATGACAAATCCCTGTATTTTGGAATACATCGGATTTTTTCCAAAGGCAATCGCTTTTTTAACCTTTGGGTTGCTTCTTCAATATTTCTGTTTTGTATCTCCTCCATAGTCTGTTAATACGTGAAATAGAAAAATGCTCATTCTAGTTTTTTCCACTCCGAACAAACCTATGAATAACCTTAATAGATTGATAAATAATGGCTAATGTGTCTTGTTGTGTTTCTATTTGACTGTGTTATTGTTCTCAAAAACCCGGAAGAAAAATAAAAGTTAAAGAAGTTTAGGATTTCAAGGAAACTAAGGATTCCTTTTCTGAACTTCCTGAGTTTCCTCAAATTCCGTTGTGAAAATATAGATGCTAATTTTCTTTTGTTTACATATTCTTTTTAAATTAGCCATTTTTTGACAAGTCATTAGAACTACCAACATGTTTTTAGGAAAACGAATAAAAGAATTACGGGAAGAAAAAGCCCTGCTCCAGCGACAACTGGCTGCTCAATTGGAAATTGATTCCCCTTTGTACAGCAAAATAGAACGGGGCGAACGAAGGGCAAAACGGGAGCAGGTGATAAAACTGGCAAAGCTTTTAAAAGTCGATGAAAACGAATTGCTAACGCTATGGCTGGCTGGCCGGATTTACGAAATAATTAAAGATGAAAAAGTGGCCCCTAAAGCCATCGAATATATTTCTTCAAAGGTAACGCTATAAAAAAATCACAATTCTCATCAAATACAAAAAATCAGTAATTGACGAATAAAAGATATGAACGATAATTCAAAAAAACACATCGATAGTTTTTTAGCACTTGCCAATGGCTTGCGCTTTAAATTGTGGGCCATTGTTGGCAAAAACGAAAGCAAAAAACAAAACATTGTAACCTACCTGACAGAAACCTTAAATTGGGAGATTGTCGATGTGCAGAAACAACTTTCCGACCTTTACCACGAGTTGGAACAATTAGATGAACCGTCGCACGATGTTGGCTTAAAAATTAAAGAGTGGTTTAACTCTCTGCCCAACCAGATTATTCTGATAAACGCCAGTATATTATACCACAAAGCATTTACTAAAATCTCACCAATCGGAGCTTTCAAGTATAATTCCAGAAACAAGAACTGTGTCATTTTTCTGGAAGATGAAGCGCTTATAAGCAATCGTTTATATTATGGACAATCCGGCTCCGATGAGTTTTTCGACAGAGATATAAACGATATTCTCATTTCAAAAATAGATGAAATTCGGGAAGACTACTCTCCTTCTGCAGTCAACGAACCGGCTGGTTATTATGAGAAAGACAAATCAAAACTTTCTCCTGATGCAATAGGCCACTTGTTCGATTATACCGAAATCACGGATGTTATCGATATTGATACCGACCTTCGGGAAGAAGATTTACAACGCGAATTAATTTCAAGCTACATTATTTCGGAAGGATTGGAGCCACAAATAATTGACTTTTACGATAACCTGAAAAAGCCCAATCATAAGGCGGTAAAAATTCTCGGTAACTATGGTAGTGGTAAATCGCACTTGATTGCCTTCCTGGTGAGCAGTATTACCCGACCCGATTTAAGGGAACTTATCTCAAACAAAGCAGTTCAAAAAGCAAGTGCAGATGTAAACCGGAATTTTCTCACTGTGCAGTTCGAACTGCAACCGGTTAGCGTTGAATTAGCTGTTTTCTTTTTTCGGGAAATTGAGAAACAGGTAAAAAAGAAATATGACATCGATGTTCCCAAATACACCGCTGAAATCCTCAATTTCAAGGAGCATATCGACAACATTGTAAATGCCATTAAAGTAAAAGAGCCATCAGCCGGTTTATTAGTGATTATTGATGAAGTTTCCGACTTTCTGAGCACGAAGCAGGGAAACGAAATGAGTAAAGATTTCCAGTTTTTGAGGGTAGTTGCCCAGGAATGTCAAAGCCAGGATATTTTGATGGTAACTTCCATGCAGGAGGACATTTATTCAAGCCCCCGATTCAAGAACATCGCTGCACAGGCGGGACGGATTGACCAACGTTTCCAGAACATAATTATCCGGCGCGAAGCGGTGCAACAGGTAATTTCGCAACGTATTGTTCTTAAGTCGGCGAATCAGAGAGCCGATATTGAGGAAAAGCTAAAGCCTTATGCCGAGAAAATCGAGGATGTATCATCAAAATTGGATAAGTATGTCGAGCTTTTCCCATTTACACCGTTTCTGCTTAATCTCTTTGATGAGTTACCCTATTTTGAAAAACGCGGTGTCATTCAGTTTGCACAAAGCGAGGTGAAATATCAGTTAAATAAGCCGTTCCCCTACTTTTTTACATTCGACAAAATTTTTGATGTACTGGAAAACAACCCGAACATCAAAAACCTGGAAACAGTTTGCGAGACCGTGAAAACAGTGGCAATCATCAAACAAAAAATAGCAGCTAATCTCGAAGAAAAGTATCAGGAAGATGCTACTAAAATCATAAAAGGGTTATCAATCTATTCATTATGGAGTAATGGGCACAACGGTGCCACGGCAAAAGAACTGGCAGAACGATTGCTTATCCTGCCACAAAACAAAGCTTTTGAATCGCAAATGCAGGTTTCTTTAATCGTAAAAAAAATAAGGGAAGCAACCGATGGTTTTTATTTGAAAGTGGTTCAGGATACCAAAACGGGAAATGATTACTTCAAATTCGACCCCGATATTGATGGTACGGACCCGGACGAACGAATCGACACCGAGGTTAATGCAATTGGTCCGGCTGAAGATAAACTGGAATCGATACTGTTTGAACAAATCCGGGAAATCCTCGATTTAAACTATTACAAAAACTTGCCAAATGTTTTTACCGACGAATGCGTCTGGCAAACTGCAAAATCATACCGCACCGGCTACGTCGTGTTCCCTCGAAAAGGAATGGATATTCCAGTCCTTACCCCACGCGATTTCCTGATTAATTTTGTCTCTCCTTATTACAAAGGCAAAGTCAAAAAGTTAGGCGACAACCAGTTGGATATATACGTCACAATCCCCGGACAGCAAAACATCGAACACCTGAAACGAATTGCAGCCATTCGTTCGCTGATTGCAAAAAATGTTCTCACTGTCGTGATGAACAAAAAATTGGGAGAAGAAATTGAGGGGATGCGTGCTTCTGGTATTACAAAACCCGGCATAAAATATAAAATTGCCCGTTGGTTCTTTAGCGATTGCGAAGCCTTGTTAAATGGCAAGCAAATTAGCATTAAGCACGAATTGGGAAAAGAATACAACAATCTTTCCGAAATCATTTCGGAGTTGAAAAAGAAAGTTTTCGATGACTGTTTTGTAACTATATACCCGGAACACCCCAAATACAGCCAGATTCTCACATCCTACAACATCAACGACTCGTTGTCGCGTATTTTGGACGAACTGGTGGCCGGGAATTTCAATAAACTCCGTCAAAACACTGAAATCTTTTTATCCCATTTGAATTTACTGAACAGCAACGGCGATATCGATATTTCTTCAAGCACCATTGCCCAGTCCATTTACACAACCATTGCCGACAAAAAAGGCAAGATGGTAAGTATTGAAGAACTGTTAGTTGCTCCGCACAAAGAGAAACCCTACGGACTGGAACCGCAAATCGTGCATTTCTATTTGGTGATACTTACCCTGCTGGGCCGAATCTCACTGAAAGCAAAGGGGGGCGACGAAATAGACATTGCCAACATCAAAGAAAAGTTCCGAAACAT
>JAAYJR010000550.1 GCA_012522835.1 Bacteroidales bacterium | reverse complement strand
GACTTGAAGAAGGAGTTTAACTATTCCTCTGTTATGCAGGTTCCAAGACTGGAAAAGATCGTTCTCAACCAGGGTGTGGGAGCAGCAATTGCCGATAAGAAGATTATTGAGGTTGCAACACAGGAGATGACCATGATTGCAGGACAAAAAGCTGTTCAGACTATATCCCGCAAGGATATTTCCAATTTTAAACTTAGAAGGAAAATGCCTATCGGGGTGCGTGTCACCCTGAGGAGAAACAGAATGTATGAGTTCCTGGACCGCCTTATTTCGGCAACATTACCGAGGATCCGGGACTTCAGGGGAATTGAAAGTAAAATGGACGGTGGGGGTAACTATACCCTTGGAGTGTCTGAACAGATTGTATTCCCTGAAATTGTAATGGATAAAGTGAATAAAATCAATGGTATGAACATTACCTTCGTTACTTCTGCAAAAACTGATGAAGAGGGTTTTGCTTTGCTTAAAGCACTGGGATTGCCTTTTAAAAATGTAAAAAAGAATTAGTATATGGCAAAGGAATCAATGAAAGCCCGTGAGGTGAAGAGGGCAAAACTGGTTGAAAGATATGCTGAAAAGCGTGCCAGACTTAAAGCTGAAGGTGACTGGGTCGGTTTACAAAAACTGCCTAAAAACTCTTCACGTGTACGTTTACATAATCGTTGTAAACTTACCGGAAG
This sequence comes from Bacteroidales bacterium, assembly GCA_012522835.1. Lineage (GTDB taxonomy): Bacteria > Bacteroidota > Bacteroidia > Bacteroidales > Prolixibacteraceae > JAAYJR01. The sequence goes on along the minus strand of JAAYJR010000550.1, from coordinate 2,663 downwards.
ACCTAAAGGTTATATGAGACAGTTCGGAATAAGCAGGATCAATTTCAGGGAAATGGCTTCATATGGAGAGATTCCGGGAGTTAAAAAAGCCAGTTGGTAAATTGTAAATGTTATTAAAATGAGTAAAATATCAGATCCAATAGCAGATTATCTGACGAGGATAAGAAATGCAAATCTTGCTAAGAAAAAAGTTGTGGATATTCCTGCATCAAACCTCAAAAAGGAGATAACAAAAATCTTAAAGGAAAAAGGTTATATTCTTAATTATAAATTTGAGGATGAAGCCGGATACCAGGGAAATATAAAGATTGCACTGAAATACCACCCTGAAACTAAGGTTCCGGCCATTAAAGGTTTGACCAGGATAAGTAAACCCGGATTGCGAAAGTATTGTGACAATACTGATATACCACGTGTATTAAATGGATTGGGAATTGCTGTTATTTCAACATCAAACGGTGTTATTACAGATAAAGAGGCACGTGAAAAGAGTATTGGTGGTGAAATTTTATGTTACGTCTATTAAAAGGAGAAACAGGTCATGTCAAGAATAGGTAAATTACCAATTGAAATACCGGCGGGGGTTGATATAAAGGTTAGCGGGGATAACCTCGTTACCGTTAAAGGCCCGCTGGGTGAACTGAAACAGAAGGTTGACCCGGAAATTGAAATCAGTCTTGAGGATAATCAGGTCAAATTTAGCCGTTCTAAAGAGACTAAACGTTATAAATCATTGCATGGATTATACCGTTCATTGGTAAATAATATGGTTAACGGCGTTGTGAAGGGTTATGAAATAAAACTGGAACTGGTTGGTGTAGGTTATCGTGCTGAAATGTTCCGTGATGATGTCCTTGACCTTGTTTTAGGATATTCTCACCATATTTACCTGCAGATTCCGCCAGAAGTGAAGGTGGAAACCAAATCAGATAAACGCAGCAATCCTGTTATTACACTTAAAAGTATTGATAAGCAGTTGGTAGGACAGGTAGCGGCTAAGATCAGATCGTTCAGGAAACCTGAACCATATAAAGGGAAAGGTATTAAATTTGTTGGTGAAGTGTTACGGCGTAAAGCTGGTAAAGCCGCATCTAAATAATTTTTGAAACAATTATTATTATGGGATTAACAAAATCAGAAAGGCGAAACAGAATAAAAAGCCGGGTCAGAAAAATAGTGGCCGGTACAGCTGAACGTCCCCGCCTTAGTGTATTTAGAAGCAATAAGGAGATTTATGCACAGATCATTAATGATACCAAAGGGCACACAATGATGGCTGCCGGTTCGGTAGAAAAAGATATTGCATCGCAGAAGGTCAATAAAAGCGGGAAAGCTGCCCTAGTAGGTGAATTGATTGCACGGAAAGCTCTCGATGCCGGCATCGATAAAGTTGTATTCGACAGGAATGGTTATTTATACCACGGGAGAGTAAAAAATCTGGCTGAAGCAGCACGTAAAGCCGGTCTTAAATTCTAAAAGTATTATGGCAACAATAAGTAAAAAAGTAAAAACAAGCGACCTTGATTTAAAAGACAGACTGGTAGCCATTAACCGTGTAACTAAAGTTACCAAGGGTGGACGTACTTTCAGTTTTTCCGCAATCGTGGTTGTTGGCAATGAAGACGGTATTGTGGGCTGGGGCCTGGGTAAAGCCAGTGAGGTTACAACTGCTATTGCCAAAGGAGTGGAAGCGGCTAAGAAGAATTTGGTTAAAATTCCTGTTATAAACGGAACTATCCCTCATGAACAGTCAGCAAGGTTCGGAGGGGCACATGTGCTGCTGAAACCGGCATCTACCGGTACAGGAGTAGTTGCCGGAGGTGCTATGCGTGCCGTACTTGAAAGTGTTGGTATTAACGATATCCTTGCAAAGTCAAAAGGGTCTTCTAATCCGCATAACCTTGTTAAAGCTACAATGGAGGCCTTGCTGGAGATGAGAGATGCTTATGCAGTGGCAGAGCAGAGGGGAATTTCACTGGAAAAAGTTTTTAAAGGATAAATGCAATGGCTAAATTGAAAATTACACAGATTAAAAGCAGTATAGGTTCGGACAAAAGACAGAAGGCTACCCTGGCAGCACTGGGATTGAGAAAAATGCACCAGACAGTTGAGCATGAGAATACTCCGAATATTATTGGAATGGCTAAGAAATTAGGGCATTTAGTAAAAGTAGAAGAGGTATAAAATATTTCAAATAATTGAGAATATGGATTTAAGTAATTTAAAACCCGCGAAAGGATCTACATCTAAGGGTAAAAGGATTGGACGGGGACAGGGATCCGGACATGGAGGTACTTCAACCAGGGGGCATAAAGGCCAGAAATCCAGGTCAGGCTATTCCAAAAAGGTCGGATTTGAAGGTGGACAGATGCCTTTGCAAAGAGTGGTGCCAAAATCAGGGTTCAAAAATATAAACAGGATTGAATACAAAGCAATAAATCTGGATGTATTACAGTACCTGGCTGAAAAAAATAACCTGGAAAAGATAGATAGAGAAACTCTTATCCAATCAGGGATTATCTCAAAAGGTGATAGAATTAAAATACTTGGGGGAGGATCTCTGTCGCGTAAATTAGATGTGAAAGCAAACGCTTTCTCTAAAAGCGCCAAAGAAGCAATTGAAAAATTAGAAGGTAATACTGAAATACTGTAATACGTGGTTT
>JAAYJR010000107.1 GCA_012522835.1 Bacteroidales bacterium | reverse complement strand
GATGAAACTGACCTAAATCAGTCAAGCACAAAAGAATATTGCCTAGAGCATGTGAATGAAAATTTTAAAATCTTGGCTGATTAATTGATTGAATTTTAAATGTTCAATTAAATTATATTCGAATGAAAAAGATAATTTTGTCGTTTATCATTTTGATAATATCATTATCATTATCTGCGCAACTTGTTTTTGACGCGGGATTAAAAGGTGGTTTTAGTAATTCTAAAGTTACAGCCAATGTAGGTGAAGTTAGCAGTGAGTCGATTTTAAAATACCATATCGGGGCATTCGGACGGCTAGGGTATGGCAGACTTTTTATCCAGCCTGAAGCTTACTATAGCGCGAAAGGGGGAAAACTGGAAGGAGATATAATTGACGTTACAAGCCGTTTTGATTTTAATACACTCGATATACCGCTATTGCTGGGTGTTAAAGTGTTGAAAGGCGAAAAAGCACATCTTAGGATATTGGCAGGTCCGGTTTTCAGTATCTTAACTTCCAATAAGATAGAAGGTGATGATATACTGGATAAGGATTATTACAAAGACAATTATTATGGATATCAGTACGGGATCGGTGTGGATGTCATGGGAATAACACTTGATGCCAGGATTGAGCATGGTGCAAATAAATTTTATCAGCAGGCAGACGAGGGATTTAATTTAAAAAATAACAGTTTCATGCTTTCAGTGGGATTTAAGATTTTTTAAATCCCGCTGAAAAATAAATTTTGGATCCGCCCGGGCTTGTTAGAAAGTTATTTAATCCGCATTGCAGTCCAGTTAATTGCATGCTTTATATGCTCAATTATCAATTTATCCTGAAAGGCTTCATGTGTATGGCCAAACACAGTGTAAAACGAACGGGTACCTTCAATCTCCTGGCACCAGATTACCGGATGATCACCCATTTTCCATTGATCATTACTGGCTTTTTTAATGGAGTTTTCATCCAAAGTTGCCAATACGCGGACATTGGATCTTGGATTTTCTTTAAACGAGTACCATTCATCGAAGGTAGTATAGGCTTTCATGCCCTTAAAAGGTTTCATTGCAGGATGTCCGTGATCCTCAAATATAACCGTTCCCTCCTGGGCAGGCGGATGAGTCCTGAACCAGGCACCTATGATCTTTCCGTAAAAAGGCCATTCATATTCAAAATCAGCCGCTGCATGAATACCTACCACACCTTTTTTGCTCTTAGCAAATTTTTCGAAAGCAGACTGTTCCTGCTCATTAAGGGCATCACCGGTGGGATTAAGAAAGATAACAACATCGATATTCTGCAAAACATCATCATTAATCAGTGATCCGTCTTCGGTGGCTGTGATTACCCAGTTTTGCTTTTTACTCAGGTCATATAACATTTTTAAGCCTGAAGAGATGGATTCGTGCCTGTAACCGGATGTTTTGGAAAATACAAGAAGGTTCAATTGTGTTTCAAAATCCGGTTTACTCTCCTGTGCTGATAATCCCGACAATGATAATATAAGGACTATTACTAGTAAACTTCTGATATTCATAGTGAAATGATTTTAATTTATGAATAGTTCAGGATAAAATTACAAATAAATTTGCATTTACCAGCTACTCATTAATTGAAAAAACAGAATCGGGCAGATGTCTCTCTTCAAGCTGTTTTAAATACATACATATACATCAGTCATTTATAAAAGTGTTTGTTGAATACTCTTTAAAAAATATTCACAATAACTATCTTTGCTCCTCACAGTAAACAGATATCAGATGCATGAAATAATATTTTGGCTCATCATAACTATAATAGTTCTTGATTTTGTTTTTGAGAATTATTTGGAGTACCTGGATACCAAAATGATGGGTACCGCTCTTCCTGACGAGCTGTCAGGAATTTATGACCAGGAAAAGTATTCCAGACAACAGTCATATCAACGTGAAAATCATCGATTCGGAATAATCACCAGTACTTTCAGCTTCATCATTATTCTGGGTATGTTTATTTTTTATGGATTTGCATATTTAGATGATATAGCCTGGGGAATGACTGCAAATTCAATTGTGGCAGCCCTCATATTTTTCGGGATTATTATGTTCGCCTCAGATATTTTAAATACTCCTTTTTCCCTTTATGACATATTTGTAATTGAAGAGAAATACGGCTTTAATAAAACCAATCTTAAAACATTTATTTTAGATAAGATAAAAGGCTGGTTATTAGGTGCAATAATTGGAGGCGGATTACTGGCATTTATCATTTTTATCTATCAGAAAACACAAAGTATGTTCTGGATATATGCATGGTTAACTATCAGCGCATTCAGCATATTTATGGCAATGTTTTACTCTAACCTTATTGTCCCGCTGTTTAATAAACAGACACCGCTGGAAGAGGGCGAACTCAGAAATTCAATCAGCCGGTTTGCAAACAGCGTTGGATTCAAACTTGATAATATCTATGTAATAAATGGTTCAAAAAGGTCATCAAAAGCAAATGCATATTTTACGGGATTGGGAGCTAAGAAGCGGGTGGTTCTTTATGATACCCTTATTGAAGAGATGGAAACAGATGAAATTGTCGCAGTGCTGGCTCATGAAATAGGCCATTACAAGAAGAAGCATGTGTTACATGGTATTTTCATCTCTCTTCTACAATCAGGAATAATGCTGTTTCTGTTTTCACTGCTTATTGATAGTCCGCTTCTCAGTAAAGCTCTGGGCGTTGAGAAACCTAATTTTCATATTGGAATGATCTCCTTTGGAATATTATATTCGCCAGTATCTTTTGTTTTGGGAATACTGATAAACATGCTATCCCGTAAAAATGAATTTCAGGCTGATGCGTTTGCTGCAGAAAATTATGATCCCACAGCATTATCTTCTGCTCTGAAGAAGCTTTCGGGAAGAAACCTTAGCAATCTTACCCCGCACCCTTTATATGTATTTTTTAATTATTCACACCCTCCTTTACTCGAACGATTGAAAAAATTAAAATGAAAGCAGAAATAATAACAATTGGCGATGAAATACTTATTGGCCAGATTATTGATACTAACTCGGCGTGGATTGCCGGGCAGTTTAACTTACATGGTATTGAGATATATCAAATTACTTCAGTGCATGACAACCCTGAACATATCGAACAGGCTTTATTCAATGCAGAACAGAATGCGGATTTAATAATTATTACCGGTGGACTGGGACCTACGAAAGATGATATAACTAAACAGGTCTTATGTAATTACTTTAATACAAAACTTGTTTTTCATGAACCTACCTTTGAGCATATAAAAAACAAGTTCAGAAACAGGAATATTGACATTAACAAACTGAACAGGGACCAGGCACTAGTACCTGAATCATGCACAGTATTGTTTAATAAAACGGGAACAGCTCCCGGGATGTGGTTTAAAAAGGGGAATAAAATTTTTGTCTCAGTTCCGGGAGTGCCTTTTGAGATGAAATATCTTGTGGAATTTGAAATTCTGCCAAGGCTCAGGGATCTGAAAGCAGGCAAGGCCATTTACCATAAAACAATTAATACTCAGGGACTGCCTGAATCCATTCTGGCACAGTTGATAGAACAATGGGACAATTCGCTTCCTGAAAATATCAGGCTCGCTTATCTTCCAAATCCTATGGCAGTCCGACTGAGATTATCTGCTGTAGGAACAGATATGAAAGTGTTGGAACAGCAGGTTGCTGCAGAAATTGATAAATTAAAAAGACTTATCCCTGATAATATATACAGTTTTGATAATGAGTCCTTAGCAGAGGTAATCGGGAAGCTGTTGATTTCACGGTCAGCATCACTTGCCGTGGCAGAAAGCTGTACAGGCGGATATATCTCACATATGATAACATCGGTTCCGGGCAGTTCATCCTATTATAAAGGAGGAATTACAGCCTATTCGAATGAGGCAAAACATAAAATATTGGGAGTGAATGCTGCTGTTATTGAGAAATTTGGTGCTGTAAGTGAGCAGGTTGTTTGTGAAATGGCCAGTGGTGCCAGAGAATTGTTAAAAGCCGATTATTCAATTGCTACATCCGGTATTGCAGGTCCCGGCGGAGGCACTGAAAACAAACCGGTTGGGACTGTGTGGATTGCCGTGGCTGATACCAGTGGAATTAAAGCTGAGAAATATATTTTTGGCGATAACAGGGAACGTAATATAATTCGATCATCACAGACTGCCCTGCAAATGTTGAGAAAAAAACTGATTAAATAATTTATGTTCAGGCTTGGTAATTCTGACCCTGATTTTTTATAATTTTGAAGTACTTAGTAAATGTTGTCCTTAAAATTTAAAATTGTGAAGAAAACTATATTCGTCTTTATCTTTTTTTTGTTCTCCTCTTCATTCGGGTTTTCAGGTAATTTTAGCAGTGTTAATAAAATTCCCGTAAATGAGAATGTAGAGGATCAGAAAAAACTAAATGCAGAAATAATTGTTATAGGAGATGAAATCCTGATAGGACAGATCATTGATACCAATTCGTCATGGATTGCCGGACAGTTTAATATGCATGGTATTGAAATACATCAGATTACAGCTGTTCATGATGATCCGGATCAGATCATGGAGGCATTTAAACGGGCAGAGGGTAAGGTTGACCTTGTTGTTACCACCGGGGGACTGGGACCAACGATTGATGATATCACCAAACCGGTTCTCTGCAGATACTTTAATACCAGACTGGTTTTGCACGAACCTACATTACAGTATATTCAAAAACTGGTGGAAAAAAGGGGTATGACGATGAACAGCTTTAATCATGACCAGGCTCTTGTCCCTGAAATATGTAAGGTTCTTCCTAATCAGCTTGGCACTGCACCTGGTATATGGATTGAAAGGAATAATACCATCTTTGTTTCCCTGCCCGGTGTGCCGCATGAGATGAAAAATATAATGATTAATGGAGTTTTACCATATCTTGAGAAATATGATAAGATTAATTCGATCTATCACAAGACAGTATTGACCCAGGGTTTGCCTGAATCATCCCTTTCTGAAAAGTTAAAGGATTGGGAAGCAACTTTGCCGAAGAATATAAAACTGGCATACCTGCCGGATCCTTATTCAGTCCGTATGCGGTTATCAGCAATGGGCTCCGATAAAAAAGTACTCGAGGACCAGGTAGAGTTGGAAATAGAGAAGCTGAAGAGGTACATCCCTGACAATATATATGGATATAATAATGAAACAATGGCAGAGGTAGTCGGACGGTTGTTAATTTTGAAACATAAGACTCTTTCCGTTGCAGAGAGTTGCACCGGCGGTTTTATTGCACATCTGATAACCTCTGCTCCCGGAAGTGCCGGATATTTTAAAGGAGGTTTAACTACATATCCTTCGGAAGTATCTCAAAAATTGCCATGCCTTGATCTCAGAATCCCTGAAAATATTACAGGGAACAGCGAAGCAGTTGTCCGTGCAATGGCTGAAGGCATTAAGGAGTTATATGCTGCTGATTACTCCATCGCAACTTTAGGTATACCGGGTGCCGGTTCAGGAGATAAAGAGGTTGCATCAGGTACGATAATGATTGCTGTTGCCGGCCCCGACAGTGTTGTTATTGAAAAAATATTGCCCGGAGATAACCCGGAACGTAATATTATAAGGACAAGCCAGACAGCATTACACATATTAAGGAGGATGTTAATAAAATTTTAGAAATGAAAAAAATTATCATTATTATAATTGTTGTAGTTACTTTATTTATAGCTGCATTAGCGGCTGTTCCGATAATATTTAAGCAGCCTTTACTGGAAAAGATAAAGATTGTGCTTAATAAGAATGTTAATGCCGAGGTTGAATTCTCAGACCTTAAATTATCTCTGTTTCGCAGTTTTCCTATGCTTTCTCTGGAATTAACTGATGTAATGATAAGGGGAAAGGATGATTTCCAAAATGATACCCTCTTGTCAGTTAACTCAATGAGGGCAAAAACACCACTTTCTCAGCTGTTCAATAAAGAGAACATGAGTATTGAAGAGATTATTCTGAATCAGCCTTTGCTTAACCTTGTAGTCAGCGATTCGGGAAACGTTAACTGGGACCTGGCAGTTGAAGCTGAACCTGTTAAAGAGGATTTACCATCAGACGATGGGTTGGAGCTTAAACTTGACCGGATCAATATTTCTGATGCCGGATTCATCTATAATGACAGGGAGGCAGGGATGCTTGTCCTTATTGATGATATTGATATTGATATTTCAGGGAAGATGTATGGAACTTCTGCTCAATTGCTTGCAGATGGTAAAGCTAAGCAGTTTTCTCTTTTATCCGGGGATGTAAAATATATATCCGTAGTGGCATTAGAGACACGTTCAGTACTAAATGTGGATTATGAAAAGATGGATATTAAAATTGAGGAGAATGAGTTATTTGTAAATCGTCTTCCCATGGAGGTAAAAGGAATGATAAGGGTTCCTGACGATACTATGTCGTTCGACTTACAGCTAAAGACCAAAGAGTCGGGTTTTGATAATTTCCTTGCCCTTGTGCCACCTGATTATGAAGAGTACCTCAAGGATATTGAGACCAGCGGAAACGCTGTTATTGAGGGAACCGTTAACGGTTACTATTATGAAGATGATTACCCCGCTTTTAATCTGAATATAGAAGTGGTAAATGGAAATTTTCATTATCAGGACCTTCCCGAACAGGTTAAGAACATATCTGCAGATATTGCTGTTATGAAGCCTCAGGGAATTCTCGACCTTACTGAGGTTAAAATATCCAGGGCACATGCCGAAGTGAAGAACAGTCCGGTAGACCTGGCTTTAAATCTTAAAAATCTTGTCTCAGACCTGCACTTTGACGGATCTTTTACCGGAAATGTAAAATTTGATGAATGGAAAGATGCACTTCCCCTGGATAGTATTGATATTTCAGGAGTAATTGATGCAAACCTGGTTGTAAATGGTAATTATTCATCTATTGAAAAGGAGGAGTATGATAAAATCAGGTCAGATGGTTCTGTCCGGCTCACCAACTTCATATATCAGTCTCCGTCCCTTACTCAAAAGATACTGGTACCGGAGGGAAACCTGGAATTTACCCCGCGTGCGGTTAATCTAAGCGGATTGAATGTGAATATAGGACAGAGTGATCTGAATCTGACAGGAAATGTAACAAATTACCTTGATTATATTTTTAATGGGGAAACTCTGTCAGCAAATATGAGACTGACATCTTCACTGTTGAATCTGAACGAAATATTACGTTTACAAATTGTAAATGACTCTGTTTCTGCGCAGTCTGTGGCAGATAGTACATCTGCCGGTGATAACCTGGCTTTTGATATTCCTGAAAATATAAATTTCTCCTTTCAGTCTGATATTCAAAGGGTCATTTTTGAAAAATTGCCGATTACTGATGTGAATGGATCCATTACAGCGCAAGACGGAAAACTTGTTTTAGACGGACTGAATATGAGTATGCTCGGCGGTGAGCTCAATCTGACCGGCTCTTATGAAAATACTCCGGAAGATAAACCTTTATTCGATTTTGGTTTTGATATCCTGAAGGCTGATATACCCATGGCCTTCCAGACACTTACAAGCATTCAGAAAATGATTCCGATAGCCCGTAACAGCGTTGGAAAATTCAGCACCGGACTGAAGGTAAAAGGGCAACTTAGTCCTGATTTTAACCTGATTGCCTCAACGGTAGACGGACTGGGAAGTATCAACACCGAAAACCTTTCTATTAATGAGTCGCCTCTGTTCAATCAGTTAAAAGGACTGCTTAAATCAGAATTACTGAAAAATGTAAAGGTCAATGATTTTAGTGCAAATGTGGAGATTACCCGGGGTGGTATCCTGCTTAAACCATTCACTACAAAAATATCCAATCAGGAGGTTACTATCAGCGGAATACTAAATACTTCTAACCTGCTGGATATGAAACTTGATTTTATGGTTGAAAGAGAAGCTTTCGGCCCTGACATCGAAAATATACTGAAGATGCTTCCCGGAGAAGAACGCATTAATATATTACCTGCTGCTGTATTGTTAAAGGGTCCTGTAGGTGACCCCGAGGTTAGCATTAATCTGGAAGAGGCCAGGAAACAAATTACTGAAGAGGTTAAAAAATCAGCTAAGGAGGATATACAAAAGTCATTGAATAAAATAGGCGAGGGACTTAAAAATATATTAAAATAGATAAGCTTATCTGAAAGTATTTTGTTTTACGGGAATAAATTTTTGATTTTTTTTGTTTATTTATGATAGCTGTAATCTATTGCAGTACTGTATATTTTTAAAAGATGCAAAAATTTATTCTTTTTATAGTATTTGTCGTATTTCAATATGTCTCGTTTGCCCAATACTTTAACACTGGCCAGGATCCGGCATCAATAAGGTGGAGGCAGTTGCAATCGTCTAATTTTCAGTTGATATATCCTGATTATTATGAGTCTGTGGCCCAACAACTGGCTGGAACCCTTGAGCAGGTTTACCCATATGGCGCTTATACACTGAAGTACAATCCCGGTAAAATTCCAGTGATCCTTCATACAAGGACAATTCAGTCAAACGGACTTATAGCATGGGCACCCAGACGGGCAGAATTCTATACAATGCCCCATCAGTCTGTTTATCCGCAGGACTGGCTTAGTCAACTGGCCCTGCATGAATTCAGACATGTCGTACAAATAGATAAAGTCAACAACCGGATGCCGGGCTGGATAAAAACTATTTTCGGTGAGCAGGGAACAGCGCTCTTTTTTGGAGGTTATCTTCCATGGTGGCTTATAGAAGGAGATGCAGTGGTTACCGAAACATCATTAAGTAATTACGGAAGAGGCAGGTTTCCCTCTTTTTTGATGGAGCATCGTGCACAATGTGTTGAAAAGGGTATATTCTCATATGATAAAGCTTATATGGGTTCATACCGCGATTTTGTGCCGGATCATTATAAACTAGGCTATTATCTGGTTGGCACCGCGAGGGTTAAATATGGTTTATCCCTGTGGGAGGAGGTGTTCAGCAAAACAGGTTCAAAACCACTCTCATTGACTCCTCTAAACAGCACGGTAAAAAGAATTACAGGACTAAATAAGGTTAATCTTTATCATTCCATATTTGACAGCCTGAGAACAGTATGGGTAAATGAGGATCAAAACTTTTCACCAGTTTCTTTCATGAGAAGTACCCCGGTCCATGACCATTTTACCAGTTATAATCATAATCACTGGCTGAATGATTCAATTCTGATCTCCTTCAGGACATCTTATGATGATATCCCTTCATTCGTAAAAGTTGGAAAAAATTCCGGACTTAACAAGATTATGTCACCAGGCAATATTTTTGATGAATCTGTGAATTATCGCGGCGAATGGATAGTGTACTCGGAAAAAATCAATGACCTTCGCTGGCAGCACAGTGGAAAATCTCTGCTGAGGTTATATAATGTGATAACAAGTGAAAAAATAGATATTATTCCTGAAAATAATTGTTTCAGTCCCGCAATATCCCCCTCCATGTCAACAGTTGTCACAGTGGAAACAGATTATACGAATAATTATTATCTTTCATTTTATAATATCAATGAAGGCAAATTAGTCCATCGTTATCAATCACCCTCCAATAACTATTTTTTACAACCTGAATGGATTAATAATAATGAAGTTGTAACAGTTATTCTCACAGACAGCGGAAAGCGTATTGCCAGGATTAACCCTGAAAAGGGGGAAATGGAAATATTGCTGCAGCAAGATATGGGGGATATAAAGCATCTGAAAGTGTCAGGCAGCTATCTGTACTTTGTCAGTTCATATTCAGGGAAAAACAGTTTATACAGGATGAATTTGGATAATCATTCAATATTCAGGGTATTTGAGCCCAGATTTGGAATTGAGTCACCTGCTTTGTCACCCGACGGATCGAAAATAGTATTGAGTGACTATACTTCTGATGGCTACAGGCTGATAGAAATATCTTCAGTTAGCGACAGTATAGTTCCACTATCTGATATTAAACAGGCATATTACAAACTGGCAGAAGAGCTGAGTAATCAGGAGACCGGAAAGCCGGTACTTACCGGACTGGAAACTCAGCATTATCCATCGGAAAAGTACAGTAAAGCTTCAAACCTTTTCAATTTCCACAGTTGGGCACCTCTCTATATTGATGCAGGTTTATATGAAATATCTCCCGGTGCGAGCCTTGTTTCTCAAAATCTGCTGGGTACAGCCGAGACTATGATAGGATATAAACGTGATCTTTCAGAGAAGACAGGGAAATTTGTTTTGAATTATAGTTACAAAGGACTTTATCCGGTAATAGACCTTAGTTTCGATGCAGGTAGCCGTAAATCAAAATACAATATAGTTAATCCAACACTGAATGACGAAGGTGAGATAATACGCAGGGATACAACCACAGCCTTTTTCAGGTGGGCCCAGATCAATTCCGGACTGGCTGTCAGCCTGCCTCTGAATCTGTCCAGGGGCAAATATAACCGCTTATTACGTCCGGTATTCAAATACGATTATCTACTCTATAAACCCAATTCTGAGGCGCCTGAACAGTTTCCCGAAGGTGATTCACAATCCCTGGGATTAGGTTTATATTTCCATCAACTGTTAAAGCAGAGCTACCTTGATATGTACCCGGATTTTGGAATTGTGATTGACGGGACCCACAAATATTCACCTGCGGGATTGATGAGAAAAGATTATATGTCGGCAGTACAGGGTCAACTATATATTCCGGGGATTCTGAAGAATCACGGAATAAAAATTTATGGAGGGACACAGAGGAAAGAGAATAACAGTTTTTTTGAATTTTCTGATGTTGTAAGGTTTCCCAGAGGCTGGCAAAGAATTAGTTCCACAATGTTATCGACAATCTCGGCAGACTATAAATTTCCAATTCTTTATCCTGATCTCAACATGGGTGGGATGGTATATCTGACGAGGGTTAAAATTGACCTTTTTGCAGATTATGGCCAGATTGAAGGTAATATTTATCAAAATGGACAAAAGGCAGGGATATTCAGGGAGACACTTATTTCAACAGGTGCAGAGTTCACGGCTGACACAAAATATTTACGTTTTTATGCACCTGCAGAAATAGGGTTTCGCACCTCCTGGCTTCCTGAAAGGGAAAATTTATCATTTGAATTTCTTTTTTCAATCGACTTCAACTCGTTTTAAAGTAATGAGCGTGATCTCCGGAGGCATATCAATACGCCAGGGTAAACCTATAGTCCCGAGTCCTGTGTTTACATAAAGATGAGAGTTATACGAACTATATAATCCACCCCAGTATTTTCGTGTTAACCATGCAAGACTGAATGGAATTCCGGCAATCTTAATTCCCCACTGAAGTCCGTGTGTATGACCTGATAAAGTAAGTTCAATATCTTTTTTATTCTCAATACAACTCTCCCAGTGAGCTGGATCATGAGTTAAGAGAACCGTGAAAGAGCCGGCGGTGATTCCCTCTAAAGCTTTGTCCAGATCAGCATATTGTGGAAACGGGGGATGGCCCCAGTTTTCAACACCCACAATAAAAATAGAATCATTCTTATTCTTTATCACCCTGTTTTCATTTCTCAACAGTTTGAAGCCCATTGTTTCGTGAGCTGAAATTATAGCATCAAAATTGCTCTTTTTATCAGTATCACTTTTCCAGTAAGTATAATCGCCATAATCGTGGTTACCAAGGATTGAATATGAGGGACAGCAGGAAGTAAGTTCCCTGAACAAATTAAGATATTCTTCAGTTTCGTAGTAAAAATTATTTACCAGATCACCTGTAAATACCAGGATATCATGGTCTGCATTTTCAATTAACTTAATCGCTTTTTTAATTAACTTATCCTGATCATTAATATTACCCAAATGAATATCAGATATTTGTAAAATTCTGAAGCCATTAAAATCCGGTGGCAGATTACTATATGCAAGTTCTATTTCGTTAATTTTAAATTTATTTGTCCCCCCAAGAGTTCCTGTCACTATACCTCCTGTAATTCCGGCAGAAATAATAGATCCGATATAGATGAAAATTTTTGTTTTTCCGGTATTAGAAATAAAATTCAAAATTAGTGCAAATGACATTACTAAATCAACAATAAACAGAATTAGAAGCAAAGCATTAAAAACAGAATAAAAGGAGTAATTCACACTACCGTCTCTAATATTGAAGGGATATACATACATCAGGAAAAACCCTGCAAAAATTAAAAAATGAATTAACAAAAAAATACATTTGAAGCTTCTGTCAAGGGACTTTTTGATAATTTTTCCAAAAGACAACATAGAAGCAAATCCAAGAATTGAAAAGAGTCCAAAAAAAATCAGCAAATATGTTAATTCAAAGGATCTCATATTATTTTTATTATTTCAACACTGTAAGCAAAAATTAAAATTCTCATAAAATCAAGCATACCAAATAATTAAGCAAAATTTAAGCCTCTGAGAATTTAATATTTTAAAACTCCCTGGTAAATGTATACAATCATTCAATCTATAATCAACAAAAACCAGATATAAAAACAAAAAATTAATATAATCAATCTGACAAATAACAATAT
>JAAYJR010000099.1 GCA_012522835.1 Bacteroidales bacterium | reverse complement strand
GTGTTACAGATGTTAAAAATAGTTACAAATTAGCAAAAAAAATTTTTGGAGCTAACTTATTGTATAATTTTGCATACTTATTGCAGACTGTTTGTTTGGTCTAATTAATTTACAAAGAAAATGACAACTTATAAATATACAATACCGTCACTTTTTAAAGAATCGGTAAAAAATTACCCGGAGAATACCTCTCTTATTTTTGCAGGTGAAAAGAATTATACATACAGGCAAATGGGGGAAGATGCCGGAAGGTTAGCCGGGTTACTCACTGAACTTGGAGTGTCAAAAGGTGATAAGGTTGCAATATTGAGTTCCAATATGCCTAACTGGGGGGTTGCATTTTTTGCAATTTCCCTGACAGGAGCTACTGTTGTACCGATACTGCCCGATTTTCATGAGAATGAGATAAAATCTATTTTGATGCACTCGGGTGCAAAAGTAATGTTCATCTCAGAAAGTTTATATAAGAGTATTAGTCAGGATACCACCGGTCTTCTGGAGAAATTGATACTTATTGAAAGTTTTTCTGTTATCCCGGCAGGCACTAAAGTTGAGGATCTTGGCAGGCTGAAGTGTTCTATTACGGATAAAAGCGCTGATTTTCAGCCGGTTGATGTAGACGAGGAAGATCTGGCTTCTCTGATTTACACCTCTGGTACTACAGGAAGTTCGAAAGGGGTTATGCTTACCCATAAAAATATTGTATGGACTGTAGAAAAGTGTTATACGCTCCAGGATATTAATGAGAATGACAGGTTCTTATCTGTTCTTCCTTTATCGCATACATTTGAAAATACCATAAGTTTCCTTTTGCCTATGAGATTCGGTGCATCGGTGCATTACCTGCGTAAACCACCGGTAGCATCGGTATTACTTCCGGCATTTCAAAAGGTTAAGCCAACAATTATGCTGGTTGTTCCTCTGATTATTGAAAAGGTGTTCAGAGGTAAGATATTGCCAAAGTTTCAGAAAAACGGACTGATTCGCTTCTTGTATTCAATTCCGCCGGTACGTAAATTATTACACAGGATAGCCGGTAAAAAGCTTTATGAAACTTTTGGCGGACAGCTGAGGTTTTTTGGGATAGGCGGAGCCAAACTGGATCCTACGGTCGAAAGGTTTTTGATGGAGGGTAAATTCCCTTATGCAATTGGATACGGACTGACAGAAACTTCACCACTTCTTGCCGGCGCTGTTGGCAAGAATGTCAGGCTTGGATCTACAGGACCTGCAATGGAAGGAGTGCAGCTCAGATTAGCTGATGTTGATAAGGCTACAGGCGAAGGAGAGATCCAGGTGAAGGGGCCTAATGTGATGAAAGGTTACTATAAGGCACCTGAGCTCACCAGGGAGGTTTTTACAGAAGACGGATGGTTCAGGACAGGTGACAGGGGAACTTTCGATAAAGACAATTTCCTTAGTATAAGAGGCAGGATAAAAACAATGATCGTCGGCTCCAGCGGCGAGAATATCTATCCGGAAGAGATTGAATCGGTAATTAATAAGATGAGGTTTGTCCTTGAATCGCTTGTTGTTCAGAAAAAAGGTAAACTGGTTGCAATGATCCACCTGAATATGGAGGAGATAGAGAATACATTCAAACAGTTTAAACAGGATGCCCAAAATTTTGTCTATGGTAAAGCGGAAGATATTTTGAAAGATATCCAGAAAAAGGTTAATGCCGAGCTAAATAAATTTTCCAGGGTACAGGAAGTTACCTTACATCCAACTCCTTTTGAAAAAACACCAACAAAAAAAATAAAACGATTTTTATACCTGTAAGAATTGTTAATTTTGCGTTCAAAAAAAGATGGTTACTAAATCCAGATACAATGCCAGAGGTGTGTCGGCATCGAAAGGTGATTTATACAAAGCAATTAAAAATATTGACAAAGGATTGTTCCCCAAAGCCTTTTGTAAGGTAGTCCCGGACATTCTCGGAGGCGATCCGGGATGGTGTAATATAATGCATGCCGACGGTGCAGGTACAAAATCGGCGTTAGCTTATATGTACTGGAAAGAGACAGGGGATATTTCAGTCTGGAAAGGTATAGCCCAGGATGCACTGATCATGAATATCGACGACCTGCTTTGTGTAGGGGCTCTGGATAATATTCTTGTTTCATCAACAATCGGCAGGAATAAGAGCCTTATCCCGGGAGAGGTGATCTCTGCTATTATAAATGGTACTGAGGAGATATTATCACAACTCAGGGAGTGGGGACTGAATATCTGGTCAACAGGTGGTGAAACGGCTGATGTGGGTGATCTTGTACGGACTGTGATAGTCGATTCAACAGTGGTTTGCCGTATGAGGCGTAGTGATGTCATCTCAGCCGGGGATATTAAACCCGGAAATGTGATTGTCGGCCTCTCTTCATCAGGCAGGGCTTTGTATGAAGATAATTTTAACGGGGGTATGGGAAGTAACGGACTAACTTCAGCCCGTCACGATGTCTTTAGTAAATATCTGGCAGAAAAATACCCTGAAAGTTATGACCCCGGTATACCGGATGAACTGGTTTATACGGGTTCATACAAGCTTACAGATCAAATTGAAGAGTTGGGTATTGATGCCGGGAAACTGGTGCTTTCACCTACAAGGACATATGCACCTGTAATTAAAAAAGTACTGGAAAGGTTCAGGGGCGAAATATCCGGAATGATCCACTGTTCAGGCGGCGCACAGACAAAAGTGCTTCACTATGTCAATAATGTCCATATCATAAAAGATAATATGTTTGCTGTCCCCAAACTATTTGAGATAATTCAAAAAGAATCGGGAACAGACTGGAAGGAGATGTACAAAGTTTTTAATATGGGCCATCGTTTTGAGATCTATACCATGCCTGAGATAGCGGATGATATTATTTCAGTTGTTAATTCTTTTAATATAGATGCAAAAATAGTTGGCAGGGTAGAAGCGGGCGATCAGAGGCAGCTTACCATACTGACTGAACATGGGAAATTTGAATATTAATGCAAATGGCAGAATACGAATTACTTGATAAATATGAATCTTTAAGGCACCACTTCGAGGAGTTGCAGCAGCAAATTACCGATCCTGAGGTAATAGCTGATATGAAACGTTATATTAAACTTAATCAGGAATATAAGAACCTGCAAAAAATTCTGGAAGTCTTTAAAGAGTACAAGAATCTGGTTGATAATATTAAATCAGGTAAAGAGATTCTTGCTGAGGAGTCTGATGAGGAGTTGCGGGAAATGGCTTATGCAGAGATTGAAATGGCGGAGGAGAAAATTCCCGGGAAAGAGACTGAGATCAAATTGCTGCTGGTGCCTTCTGATCCAGAAGATCAGAAAAATGCAATTCTTGAGATACGAGCGGGTACAGGAGGGGATGAGGCAAGTATTTTTGCGGGGGACCTTTTTCGTATGTATTCCCGTTTTTGTGAGAAAAAAGGATGGAGGATGGAGGTTACTAACCTTAATGAGGGAACTGCCGGCGGATTCAAGGAGATTGTTGCCAAGGTCAGCGGTGAAGGAGTTTACGGAATATTAAAGTATGAATCGGGTGTTCACAGGGTTCAGAGAGTGCCTCAAACGGAAGCTCAGGGGCGTATACATACATCGGCTGCTACAGTGGCCGTACTCCCCGAGGCAGGGGAATTTGATGTGGAACTAAAAGAATCGGATATTAAAAAGGATACTTACTGTTCGTCAGGGCCCGGAGGGCAATCGGTCAATACAACCTATTCGGCAATAAGGTTAACCCATTTGCCTACAGGAATAGTCGTTACCTGCCAGGATGAGAAATCACAAATCAAAAACCTGGCAAAAGCGATGAATGAACTACGGACAAGGATCTATAACATGGAGTACCAGAAATATATCGATGAAATTTCATCAAAAAGGAAAACAATGGTTTCCACCGGCGACAGGTCTGCAAAGATCAGAACATATAACTGGCCTCAGGGCCGGGTAACAGATCACCGTATTAACCTTACCCTTTATAATCTGCAGGCGATAATCAATGGTGATATTGATGAGATTATTGAAAAGCTGATGATAGAAGAAAATGCCGAGAGATTGAAAGAGGCAGAAATTTAAAATTTTAAAGAGATGAACCAGGATCAATTATTTGAACAGATTAAAAAAAAGCGAAGTTTTCTGTGTGTAGGATTAGATACAGATATGAAGAAGATTCCTGGACATCTTTCCGGTAAAGCTGACCCTGTTTTTATTTTTAATAAGGAGATTATTGATGCAACTGCCCCTTATACAGTTGCCTGTAAACCTAACCTGGCTTTTTACGAAAGCAATGGGTGGGAGGGCTGGCAAAGCCTTGAGAAAACTGTAAACTATGTCAGGACGGCCTATCCTGATATATTTCTTATCGCTGATGCAAAAAGGGGAGACATCGGCAACACTTCACAATTGTACGCCAGGGCATTTTTCGAAAAGCTTGGTTTTGATGCAGTAACAACTGCACCATATATGGGTGAAGACTCTGTGAAACCTTTTTTGACCTATCCTGATAAATGGATCATCTTGTTAGCTCTTACATCTAACAGGGGTGCGGCTGATTTTCAATTTATCAGGGATGAAAAAGATGGTGAACTGCTGTTTGAAAAGGTGTTGAGAATTTCGCAGGATTGGGGGACCCCGGAGAATATGATGTATGTTGTGGGAGCAACTCAGGCTGAAAAACTTAAAGAGGTGAGGCAGATAGTTCCTGACCATTTTTTGCTTGTTCCCGGAGTAGGAGCACAGGGAGGAAGCCTTAAGGAGGTAGCCCGCTATGGTATGAACAGAAGGTGCGGTTTGCTGGTGAACTCTTCGAGGGGCATAATCTATGCATCATCAGGCAAAGACTTTGCAAGTCACGCAGGATCAGCAGCCAGGCAGATAAGGGATGAGATGGATCAGCTTCTTGATGATCACGGGATAGGGAAATAATGCTATTTGTTTGAAACCACCAGCTTTTTTACAATTACTTTATTTGTTTTGGTCTTTACCCTGATGAAATATATACCGTCAGGAACCTCAGTAAGTAAAAGTTCGTTACCGGAAGTGGCCTGTTCTGGTTTTTCGGCTAACACTTTTTTTCCTGTTATATCTATAAGGTGGATTTCTAAAATTTCCCCACTGTTCAATTCCAGTCTTACCCTTCCTGTCGTAGTGGGATTAGGATAAAGTTTTAACTCCTGGATGAAAAGCGGTTTTTCTTCTGTTACCATGCTGTCCTGGTATAGTTTATCTGCAGCAGGCTGAGCATAACCAGCAGGTTTAATTAAGAAAAATAATATCAGAAGTAAAATAAACCTCATAGTAATCTATTCATTTATAATAATACATACAAATAATGTGCCTTAATTGTTCAATCCGGATTCTTTTAGCATCTCTTCTGCTTTTACCAGGTCTTCGGGTGTGTCGATTCCTATACTTTGAAATTCTGTTACAGCTGTTTTTATCTTGTAGCCGTTCTCAAGCCATCGCAGCTGTTCCAGAGTCTCTGCCCGTTCCAGAATGCCGGGTTCCAGCCGGGTTATTTGTTGTAATATATCCTTTTTATAAGCATACATACCTATGTGTACCCAGAATTTTGCTGCCAAAAGCCAGTTTCCTTCCTTCTCTCCCCGGACAAACGGAATGGAAGAACGACTGAAATACAATGCATTATTGTTTTTGTCAATGACCACCTTAGGCCTGTTTGGATTAAAAAGTTCTTCAGTTGTTTCAATTTTTTTAATAAGAGTGGCTATCTCAGTGTCATTATCAAAGCTGGTGGCGAGTGCAGTGATCTGCTCCGGACTTATAAACGGTTCGTCACCCTGAATATTAATAACAACATCGAATTCAGCACTCAGGCTTAGCTGTTGTGCTGCTTCAGCACACCTGTCGGTTCCGCTATGGTGGGTGGGCAGGGTTTTTATTGATCTGCCGCCAAAATTATGAACAGCATTGTAAATACTGTCATCGTCGGTGGCAACCCAAACCTCATTTAATACTTTGGAAGCATTTTCATACACCCATTGTATTACAGGTTTGTTACGGAGCATTGCCAGAGGTTTGCCGGGGAAGCGGGTTGACTTGAACCTGGCAGGTATAATACCTATGAACTTCATATTGGGATAATTGTTAATTTTGTCAAATGGTTTATCAGATAAAGATAATTAATATGGTGTTCATTGTATAAAATTTGATTTAAAAAAGGTTAATTGGCCTTTACTTCTGAACTTTAACAGCTAAAAGTTGTAAATTTGCTGTTTATAAAAATCACAAGAGCTATGGATATTCAGGGTATAAAGCAAAGATTTGAAATTATTGGTAATTCACCCGGCCTTAACAGGGCAATTGAAGTAGCAGTGCAGGTGGCCCCTACTGACCTTTCAGTTCTGATTACAGGAGAGAGTGGTACAGGGAAAGAGATATTTCCCCAGATAATCCATCAGAATTCAACACGGAAACATGGTAAGTATATTGCAGTCAACTGTGGTGCAATTCCTGAAGGTACCATTGATTCTGAGCTTTTCGGACATGAAAAAGGTGCGTTTACGGGGGCATTATCAGACCGCAAAGGTTACTTCCAGGAGGCGGACGGAGGGACTATCTTTCTGGATGAGATTGGCGAATTGCCACTTTCAACCCAGGTAAGGCTTCTCCGTGTTCTTGAGAGTGGTGAATTCATTAAGGTTGGTTCATCTCAGGTGATTAAAACAAATGTCAGGGTTATTGCTGCTTCCAATGTCATGATTCCTAAGGCAATTGAAGATGGCAGGTTCCGGGAAGACCTCTACTATCGCCTGAATACAGTGCCCATAAATATACCTCCCCTGCGTCAGCGACCTGAAGATATATATCTTTTATTCAGAAAGTTTGCCCGTGACTTTGCGGATAAATACAGAATGCCACCTGTCAGGCTCGACGAGGAAGCAAAAATGTTACTTGTTAATTACCGGTGGCCAGGCAATGTCAGGCAGCTAAAAAATATTACAGAACAGATTTCAATTATCGAAAAAAACAGGGACCTTACTGCTGAAGTTTTGCGTAATTACCTGCCGGCATTTTCTGCCCAAAACCTGCCTGCTCTTTTTTCGTCCCGGTCAGAAGGCTCTTTTACAAATGAAAGGGAGATTTTGTATAAGGTTCTGTTTGATATGAAGCGTGATATGAATGACCTCAAAAAACTCGTGCTTGACCTTATGGAGAATAACGAAACCACAATATCGGGCGAAAAGGCAAGAATTATTCATGATCTGTATGATGAGGAAAAAGGGGTACAGCCAGCGGGTGAGCC
This sequence comes from Bacteroidales bacterium, assembly GCA_012522835.1. Classification (GTDB taxonomy): domain Bacteria; phylum Bacteroidota; class Bacteroidia; order Bacteroidales; family Prolixibacteraceae; genus JAAYJR01. The sequence goes on along the minus strand of JAAYJR010000099.1, from coordinate 1,800 downwards.
GGCTGGCAAAACATTTCAGCTGCATCATATCAGTAAAGAGAATATTCAGGATACAGAGGAATTGGTTGAGGAATCGTTGTCTCTTGAAGATAAGGAGAGAGAGCTAATTGAAAAGGCTCTGGAGAAGTATAATGGTAAAAGGAAGTATGCTGCTGAGGAACTGGGAATTTCAGAACGTACACTCTATCGAAAGATTAAAGAGTACAATATTAACCGATGAGCTATGCAAATAAAATATAGATTGATTTTTTTGTGCTTTCTGCTGTTTATAGCCGGCGGTACTGCTGATTCCTGTAAGGTCTCTTATTCCTTTACGGGAGCTAATATTTCACCGGAGGTAAAAACATTCTCTGTTTATTATTTTCCTAACCGTGCCAGGCTGGTTAATCCATCACTAAGCCAGTTGTTTACAGAATCCCTGAGGGAAAAGCTTCAGCGGCAGACGTCACTAAATGAGATGGCAGAGAACGGAGACCTTATTTTTGAAGGGCAGATCACCGGATATGATGTCAGGCCGATGTCAATTCAAAAAGAGGATATGGCAGCTCTTAACAGGCTGACTGTTAGTGTTAGCGTCAAGTATACCAATAATAAAGACACCGAACAGAATGTCGAAAGGACATTCTCTGCATTTGAGGACTTTGCCAGTACAAGTTCTTTAAGTGATGTGGAAGACGGACTTGTACCTGAAATAATTAATAAGCTGACTGAGGATATTTTTAATGCAACACTTGCCAATTGGTGATATGGATAAGGAAAATTTTTATAAACTATTGGGGAATAACTTGTTATTGAATGACAACACTCTTCCTGAAATCAAACAGATAACAGAATTGTATCCCTGTTTCCATACTGCATGGATGCTGCTTCTGAAAAATATTCAACTTACGGGAGACCCTGACCTGGGTAATTGGATAAAGAAAACAGCAATAAGGATTCCCGATCGTAAAATGTTATATAATTACCTGTTTGCTGACCAAAATAATGAAACTTCGGCATATTACCTTGAGTCACCGGAGATAATGGTAACTTCTTTTAATGAGGAGGGAGAGGAAAGGGAAGGAAACCAGCTGATAGATAAATTTCTTTCAGGAAACGCAAGGCCTGTATTGAGTAAAAAAGATTCCGAAATAAAAGCTGACCAGGATAATGAGGTGATATCAAAATCGTTGGCTGAATCTGATGAGCTTATCACTGAAACTCTTGCAGGGATCTATGTGGCGCAAAAAAAATATGATAAAGCACTGGATGCTTTCAAAAAATTAAGCTTGAAATATCCGGAAAAAAGTGTTTACTTTGCAGCCCGTATTGAAGAAATTGAAAAATATTTAAAATAGAAATAAGATGTATACTCTTATAACAGTTTTGATTTTTATCGTCTGTGTCCTTTTGATCCTTATAGTTTTGGTACAGAACTCAAAAGGAGGTGGCTTAGCAAGTAATTTTCAGTCATCGAACCAGGTTATGGGAGTTCGGAAAACTACAGATTTTCTGGAAAAGACCACCTGGATACTTGCAGGAGCGTTACTTTTTCTGTCAGTAATGGGCACTGCCTTTATTCCGCGTCAAGAGATTATGGAAGACCAGTCAAGGGTCAGGGAACAAATTGAAACCGCTGTTGACCCGACACAGGTTCCAAATTTTCCGACAACTGTTCCTGAACCGGGTGCAGAAGAAAGTGTACCGGCAGAAGGAGGCGAAACCGGCCCGGAAAATAACAGCGACGGACAGTAATTGTGTGTTTGCTCAGGCAATCATATCCATAATTTCATCCATACCAGTATCCGGACGGCTAATCCG
>JAAYJR010000226.1 GCA_012522835.1 Bacteroidales bacterium | reverse complement strand
AGAAAAAGGTTTCTGATATCTTCTTCTGATTTTTTTTCAAGGGGCTGTACTTTCCCATGTTGTTTTGACTCCCTGAAGTTTAAAAATTGATCGGGTCTGAATGACATATCTTCGGTTATTAATAATTAATACTTTTATGATCTTATGAAAAAAGAGTTTTAAAGTTCTCCCCTTCTTCTCACCAATTCTTCTTTAATTTCCCTGGCCTTTTCCTCTGTGAGGTCGTATCCCCACATTACCCATATAGCCAGACCCGCAGTAAATGCAGGTACGATAATATCGGCAAGTCTCAGGTTTGTGATGGTATCGCCTGCCTGCCGGACAGCAAGCTGATCGAAACCTACCAGTTTCAGCACTAATCCGCCTAAAACAAGGGCCAGTCCCTGTCCAAGTTTCACCATCCACCAGTAAATGGCTCCAAATGTACCCTCCTTGCGGGGCATACCATTGTTTAGTTCGTCGAGATCGCACACGTCGGCAGTCATGCTCATCATCAGAGTGAACAATCCGCCGATACCAAATACCATAAAGGGTAAAGGCATAAACATTAACCATGGATTTTCCGGATTAAAACCCCACCATTTCAAAGCATATCCCACCATGGAAATAGCTGTGGCATAAATGAAAGCATTTTTTTTACCCCATTTATTTGCCATCCAGGTAATTACCGGGATAATCAAAAATGCTGTAAACACCGCACTTATTGTTGAAAACCAGGCTGGCCAGGTTCCGGCAAGGCCATAATCGCCTTTAAACATATAGAAAACAATAATGAAATAACTGAACGATGCCACCATTTGAAAGCCGTTGAATACCAGGAATGTTGCCCCGCAAAGCCTTACAAATGAAATGTTTTTAAAAATCAGTACCATGTTGTGGAGCAAACTCTTTAAACTTTTGAAAATATTTTTTATCGTGAGTTCGTCCCGGTTAGTTAGGTTAGCCTGGTCAATTTCTTTGCAAAACAGGGCAGGCATCATCCCCAAAATCATACAAATTGCACCGACAATTATAGCCAGCCTGCGAACACCAATGGCTTGTGTTTCGAATAAATTGGGGTTGGCAATAAGTACCCAGAACCAGGGTACGATCATCCAGGCTACCTGACCGAGGGTTTGAGAAAACCCCATTAAACGGGTACGCTCATTGTAATCGGAAGTCATTTCATAACCCAATCCGATAAGTGGAGTGGAAAACATGGTATTTCCAATCAGATATACCATGGAAAGAATCAGGAAATACCAGAAGTTGTAGGTTTGCGAATTATCGGGATTGAGTTGCCACAAAACGGCAAATAAAACACCGCTAAGAATGGCGCCTACAAAAATATAGGGTTTTCGACGGCCAAACCTCGATTTTGTATTATCTGTTATATAACCCATTATTGGGTCGGTTATGGCATCGAAAAACCGGGGTAATCCTCCGAGCAGGCCTGCCAGAAAGGGGTCCATTCCAAAGGCCGTTAGCAAAAAGAAAGCAAAAACCCCTAACGCCCCAGGTTGTAAGTTGTTGACTAAATGCCCTGCCCCAAAGGCTGCTTTTTGCCCCAAAGGGACCCTGTCTTTTAGCGGTGTTACATGCTTTGACATAATTTATTGATTTTAAGTTATAAATTGTAGTTCCGAATTTTTAAGGCTTTTGTATTGTTATGGTTTGAATGGCTTTCCCGCTGATGGAAGATTCAACCGATTTTTCGTTCAGGATAAGGTGAATTCCTTTTGCTTCTTCTTCAGAATTGAAGAGGATTACTGCAATGCTGCCATCGGGATTTTGGGCAGCCGTTACCATTAGGTTTTCATCTGAATTTTTAAAACCAATCCGCACTGCACCGGGCCTGATGTACCTGCTGAAATGTGCAAGCGTGTAGTACAAAGGAGTGAAATAAACTTCATCCTGCCCGGGGTCAACGATTACCGGGGCAACACACCAGTTTTTCGCCCAGTTCGGACCGCCTTGCCTGTCGAGGACCATATTCCAGTCCACCCAACCGTCAACCCCGTTGTTCAGGCAGCCGATGATGTCCCGGGCATACCGGAACACAGGAACGTATTTCGGGTGAAGGTGTTTTTGCTCCTCGGGCGCCCAGTCCCAGCCCCAGTCGGTGGCTTCTTTCGACCAGTACCATGTATCGTCGTTCCAACGCGGGACCTGGGCGTCGATGCACGCCTCAGTGTTGATGAGGTGTTTGCCCGGAGATTTCCGGGTAACATACTGCAACGCTTCGGGGAAATATTCAACGGTGCTGGCATACCAGTGCACGGCTGTTCCGTCGAAATATTCGCTTACCTCTTCATCAGCAAACATCACATCTGCCCATTTTTTTAGTTCTTCGTCGCGGTTCTGGTCAAACCCCAATATTTTAACGTCATGCCCGTCAGCCTTCAATTTGGGACCCAAATGTTTTTTTACAAATTCAGTCATCATCTCCGGGGTGTAATGCATACTTTCCCAGTTGCTGTCGTTCCCCAATGGTTCGTTTTCAACTGTAAATCCCCATATATCAATACCTTCTGTACGGTAAGCATCAATATATTTTGAGAAATAAAGAGCCCAGGTGTCATAATATTCCGGTAAAAGCATTCCGCCGCGCCAGTCGTTGTTATCTTTCATCCAGGGAGGGGCAGTCCATGGTGAAGAGATAACTTTAAAACCTTCTTTTGACAGAACTTGTGCATCTTTTATCATGGGAATGATGTCGTTCAAATCTTCTTCAATGGAAAAATGGTTGAGTTCCACATCACCTTCCACCGGAGCGTAGGAATAATTTCCTAATGAGAAATCGCTGGAGTTCATGTGTGTACGAGTCAGTGAATATCTGGCGCCCGATTCACCAAAATAGGCTTCCAGAATTTTTTTTCGGTTTCCCTTGCTTACCTGATTGAGCAGAAAGGCAGAAGCTTCAGTGAACGAACCACCGAATCCGGTAATTGTCTGGAATTTTTTTTCGGGTAAAATGGAAATTTTCACGACAGAGTTTGTCGCCGGGAATACAGAAATTTGACTAAGATGATTTCCACTTGCCGAAGTTTCAAAAACTTCAACATTCAGTATTGTTGATTTTGTGCAACCGCTCATAAGGAAGATAGTAAAAAAAATGATTATCAGATTTGGTAAAATTGCTTTCATGCTATGGAATTATAGTTTACCGAAATTTCCACTTTTTCAATTGTTCCGTTTCGCCCGAATATCATGTTGCTAATGTCCTTGTTTAAAGCTTTGCCTTTAAGTTTTTCTGTTTTGCTGTTGGTGTAATAAAGCGTAATACTGTCTGTTGTTGAAAGAAAATAGACGATAAGAGTCTGGCAGTAAGTAAACGCCAGTTGTCCTTTGAGAAGTTTTATTTTTCTCACACCGCCACGGATATTTTGGTATTCAATCCATTGTTCCTGTGTCGAAAACTCTTTCTTCCATAGCAGCGAAGGATTGAAACTCAATTCACCATTATTCACGAATATCCCCAACTCGCCAAACCTTACCAAAATATCTTCCTTCACCTGTCCGGTCATACCTGGTTGTTGGGCACCCCGATGCATCGGAGTATGCGAATATGGGTCGGTAGGAAAGGCCCCATACAATTCAGGCGATTTGTGCACACCAATTCCTGCCTCAATTTCGTAATAGTGGTCCAGCAAGCGTCCTGTTATTTTTTCATCAGCACCCTCAGTAATGGCTTTCAGGTAACATTCCTGCACGGCCAGATGAAGTTTTGAAACCATGTGCCAGTAAATGGAGCCCAGCCCTTCATAGGAATAAAAAGTGCCCGACCTTCCTGTAAAAGCCTTGTGATTAAAAACTTCCTCGAAAAGTTCCAGCACCAGTTTTCGTTCTCTTTCAACTAGTTCATGGTAAGCACTTCCGGATAACTTATTCAGGGCATCCTCCAAATCGCGGGCATTTTTGAAATTTCCGTTGAAATGGAGACCTCCCTGAATATCCTGATTAACAACCGTCTTATTTCCATCAGTAATCAGTTTCTCAAGTAATTCTGATTTTTGAAGATTTCCGGCTGGAATGTTATTCTTCTCCAGAAATCCTGGTAATTTTTTGTTGGGATACAGAATATAACTGCTTTGGTCGGGTCGGAACAATGCGCTGTTTTTTAATGCATCTAAAACCTCAAGCGCTTGTTCCGAAGATAAATAGCCCGAACTTAAAACGGCAACCTGACCTTCGAGCATCTCCGAAAGGTAAGAAACAGAAACCTCGGAGTCTGTGACGGTCATCAAATTGTAAGCATGGTAAAGTTTATCAGGTCTCTGGTTAGCGCGGATGGAATGTTCAGTAAACCCGAGGCAAACCCCGGTAAAATATTTCAGTTCTGTTATTGAAATTTCTTCTTTTTTGCCTTTAAATCCATTTTGATAAATGCGCTGCCGGTAATCTGAAGCGGCCTGTCCAAGGTGATCCAGAATATTTTTTCTGTCAGTATCACCTATTTTTTCTGTCAGTAATGAACTAAACTCTGTTAGTGCATTCTGAATGGACTGGTAAAAAACATTCAATTCTGCTGAAATCCTTATGTTTTCTATTTCGCACTTTCCCAGTACGTTGCGGAAAAACAGCAAAAAACGGTGCAGGTAGTAAAGCGTCACCATGGAAACCCCGTTTCCTACCAGCGCATTGTTGGCATCGTTCCATTCGGGCCGTTGCGTATTCATCCAGATTCCGGCCTCGGGAATAAAATTGGATAGTTTTGCCAATACCGTAGCCAGCACTTTTTCAACGAAATTCACATGGTAAATTTCCTGATTTTCGTAGGTGAGCAATGCCCCGTCGGCTCCAATTAATTCCCGGTTTTCCCGGATGGTGCTGTCCCAGGTATGGTCAAATTCAATGGTATCTTTCGGATTTTTCAGGATTTAACTGTACGGTTTAATTTTGTATGGAACCGCAGCATAAACAAACCACTCTTTATCAAAAAATGACCGGAGTTCGCCGGGGTAATATTTTTCACTGATTTCAAAAAATTTTTGCAAATAAATAATTTGATGGTCGCCCCAGTAACCTATGTAAGACCATGGATTTCCAGGTTCGAAGGTTTCCCAGTCAAATCCATCTTTGGTAATCCTGTAAGGATTGTAACCATCAAAAGTGGAAGCGTTCAAAAACTTGAAAATCATTCCGGTTAAAAATTCAGGAAACGAATATGCCAGGGCCTCCCAGTTTTGGAAAATATCTCTCCAGTTCCCTTCATAATCAAGAATCTCTGAACCATCGGTTTCGTTTTGAACGTTGATGGTGAAATAGTTCCAGGGCCGGCTGGGGTCTCCATGCCTGCGGCTGAATTTCAACGGCAGATATTCTGTTGATAGCCGGATTAAATCAGCATCTTTACTATTTTTTAGTAGTTTTTTCAATGATAACAGGCTGAAAACTTCCGGAAGTCTCTCCGTGAAATTCCGGTTTCCTGCCAAAACATCTTTATTGGCTTTGGCAAGGTAGCCCACAAAATCTTCTCTTTTTATCTGGTAGTTGTCATCAAAAATTCCCCCCCGCATGATGTTGAACAAAACATTGGAAAAATGGCGGGAGTCGTTCAGTTTGTCGGCAGTGAATTGCTGTCCGTCGGCACTTGCTACCAGTTGAATCAGTTTTTCTGTTCCCGCATCAATGTCGCCCTGAATTTGCGTTTCAAGGTCAACTTTATCTTTAATGCTTTTACAAAGGCTTATGATTTGCGCATGATTCTGGTTAACGTTGGCGATGATTTTCCAGTACTTTTCGCTTTGGGCCGGCAGGGAAATTTCTTTACAAACAAAATAGGCTCCTTTCTCTCCTTTTATATCCGTTTCTTCTGTAACTTCTCTGTTCTTTCTGAAATTATCCAGTTGCATGGAGGAGAGCAGGTGTTTTGGACTGTCAAGTCCCAAAGACCAGGTAATGTTGGCTTTCAGTGCTTCGCTTGGTTCGGCTTTATCAACAATAATGGCGCTTAGAGCATAAATTCCAATACCGGATGACGTTTCCAGCTCGCTTCTCCTGAAGGCATCTACAAGGTTGCTGGTCGATCGTTGCAGGTCACCGGGCACACCATAGGGCATAATATTTTGTATTCCATCCAGCAGGGTAATTTGGTGCTTATAACCGGAAAAATTTTTCAACCAGGCCTTTCTGACAAAACCAAAAATCTTCGATGAATTCCATTGGTAGCTGAAAGTCAGTCCCAATTCATGATTGACCTCCTCGAAAATGATTTTGTTGCCGTAAATGCTTTTCCAGAGGTTTCGGCTGATGTCATATTTCGCTGTGTACCGCTCAGAAAAGGGTTCCCAAATTTGAATATTGTTCCCGGTGCGGATACGGAAAATTGATTTGCTGCCCGTGATGTCTGCTGATTCAGTTATTTTGTCGTCGGTATAATAGGGAAACAAAGTATATTCAATATTTTTACGTCCGGCAGAAAGGCCCCCGTTGCTCGATATAAACATCCAGTGATTTGAATCACTGACAATACTCATAAAGAAAGGGCGCATAGTATCGACATTTAATATTTTCAGGTAGCTTTCGTTATCAAAGCTGACTACCTGCATCTCAATTTTTTTTCTTGCTGCTTTCTTTACGCTGTCCGAATATGCCTTGTTCATGTTTGAAATGATGAAAAAGATTATTCTGATTAAAATACCAGTTCTGAATTCGTTAGTCCGTCATTTGATACACTCGTACGTAGTCAACGGTCATTGTTTGAGGGAATGGAGTCTGGGAAGTGGGAAATCCCACATAATTACCGCCCACCGCCACATTCAAAAGTAAGAAGAAGGGCTGGTCATATACCCATTCACCAGGCACATCTTTGCGTTCGATGCGTTGATAGAGATAATCATCCACAAAAAAGTCTATCTTATCTTTATCCCACTCAACGGCAAACAGGTGAAAATCGACGTCAAACCTGCTGTTAACAAGGGAATAGCTTTTTGTAACCGGGTTACCACCTGAATATCCGGGGCCATGAATGGTACCATGGATAATATGCGGTTCCTGACCCCGTAATTCCATGATATCTATTTCGCCGCATTGCGGCCAGGCTGCAGTTTCGATATTTTCGCCCAGCATCCAGAATGCAGGCCACATACCAGGTCCGTAGGGAGTCTTAATACGGGCCTCGAAACGCCCGTATTTCTGGGCAAACAAACCCTGTGTTTTAATTCTTGCCGAAGTATAAGTACCTCCATTATTAATTGCGGCTATTACCAAATTACCCTCACCATCAAGCGAAACATTCCCGGGGTTTTTGGTGTAGCTTTGCAATTCGTCGTTTCCCCAACCGCCATCACCGGTACCGATATCGAAGGTCCAATTTGCAGCATCGGGCAGCTGTCCGGCGGGTCCGTCAAAATTATCGCTCCAGGTTTCCTGCCAGTTTCGCTCCTCCAGCTTTTGGAAGTCGTCCCGCTCGCACCCCCAGAAAAAAACCGCCAGTGTAATAACTATAAATGGGATGCGGATTTTTTTGAATTTATCTGTATTATTCATTTTAATCATTTTTTAATTTTTTCAGAAATGAAACTTTTTGACTTTTAAATAAGCTAAAGCTCCAGCTTTTCGGATCATTAAACTGAAGCCATAGCTTATTAATCTTATTTATAGAGATAAATATTATCATACCAAACGTTAGTCAAATTGGCGGTTGTAATGCCAATCTGGGCAATATCACTTCGCGTTAAACTACCTGTAACAATCCCTCCAAGAGAAGTAATATCAATGTCCACAGAAACCCATTGGCCTGCGACTATTGCTGGTGTTGTTCCTGTATTAATATTAACTTCTAAAGCAGAAGCTTCGCCGGTTCCACCTGCAAAATCAACTAACTTTACATTGAATACATCCCCTGTCAGGTCAGTATCATCAGTATAAATGTCAAAATGAATATGTGTGTATGATGACAAATCCTGCCTGTTTGACGAGAAATCTATTCCGTGACAATCTATTCCGGCATTCTTTTTCAATGTATTATTTCCGGCTACTGCAACTTCTGTAACTGCAGAGCCTCCACACCAGCCTGCATCAAAATTACCAATCGTAATGGAAGTGTAAGCATCACTGTATATCGAGACCACATCACTCGCATTTCTTGCAGGTGGCGTTGGTGCAGCAGCAGCTGGTCCTGTCTCTCCTCCGCTGCCTCCTCCCTTATAAAAGTACATATTGTCAATCCAGATTGTAGTTGCTCCTGAAGGTTGCCCAACGAAGATATACTGAGCTATGTGCTCCCGGGTGGTAAGATTTGTAAAATCACTCAAAGGAATATCATAGCTTACCCACGTACCCTGGGCAGGTGAGGTAAAATCAAGCTGGTGCTCAACGTCGTCACCGCCGTCATATGCCCCGTTTGCTCCAAAATCTACCAGTTTAATACTGAACTGGGTAATATCTGCCGACCAAACATCAAGATGTATATGAGTCATGCCACTTGCATCAACTGTATTGGGATTGGTCTCAATACCGACGAAATTGAGAGCCGAATATTTTTTAGCTGCATTGCCTGCAATTGTTACATCCTCCAGGACAGCTGATGACCAGTCGGTTCTCCATGTATTAACCGTTACATCCGTATAGGTATCACTGAATAACGAAATTACATCACCTGAGTCTTCTGCAGGCGTCGGAGCAGCGGTCGTTGGCTCAGTGGCCGTACTGCCGCCACCTCCATAGAAATAAAAATTATCAACGTAGATTGTAGTTGCTCCTGAAGGCTGCCCAACGAAGATATACTGAGCTATATGCTCCCGGGTGGTAAGATTTGCAAAATCACTCAACGGAATATCATAACTTACCCACTCTCCCTGAGCAGGAGACGCAAAGTCAAGCTGATGTTCCACATCATTATCTCCTCCGTATGCCCCGTCAGCTCCAAAATCTACCAGCTTTATACTGAACTGGGTAATATCTGCCGACCATACATCAAGATGGATATGGGTCATTTCTGTAGCATCAATCTGATTTGCTTCGGTCGATATTCCGACAAAATTAAGAGCTGAGTATTTTTTGGATGCATTACCCGCTATAGTAAACTCTTCCAGGACAGCAGAAGACCAGTCTGTTCTCCAGGTGTCAACAGTTACATTACTATATGTATCGCTGAATAATGAAATTACATTATCAGCATCTTCTGTCGGCGCCGGGGCAGCAGTAGTTGGCTCTGAAGCAGTGCCTCCGCCCGATTTATAAAAATAGATATTATCAACGTAAAGAGTGTTCAAATTGCTGGAAAGCACCATTTGTGCCAGGTCCGCCCTTGTCAGGTCTCCGTTAAAGGCTGATATGGGAACATCTATAGAAACCCATGATCCTGTTGCCAGCGCGGGAATATCGCCTTTTGCAGTATGTTCAACGGTGAGTATATGACTTGAGGCTTCAGCAGTTCCACCGCCGAAATCAACGTTCTTAATAGACAGGGTTTTTGACATTACATCATCTGGTGTCCATATATCCATATGGAAATGTGTCATACCAGAGGCATCAAACTTATTAGTGCTAAAGTCAATACCTGCGAAATTTGTAAATGAATATTTCTTTACATCATCACCTGCTATCTGTAAATCTGCAACGTCGGAATCATCCCATTCAGCCGACCAGGTATTGACACTATTATTTGTATACGCATTGCTGAATAGTGAGATCACTTCAGCTGCATCTCGTTCCGGTGGTACAGGAGCAGCTACAGCCGGTCCATCGGTTGTACCTCCTGATGTAGTAAAGAAATATAAATTATCCAGATAGATATCTCCGTTACCATCAAACTTCAGTTGTATTATATCAGCAAGGTCAACCGGCGAAAAACCTGTTAAAGGAATATCTGCACTAACCCAGCCTGCTGTTGGAACAGTAAGTGCATAAGCCTTTTCTACGGGTCCGGAACTAATCAGGTAAACATTAAAAACTGTGGAGTTTTCTGTCCAGAAGTCCAGATGCAAATACTCCATACCCGAAACATCCTGACTGGATGCCAGTTGTATACCCTGGTAATTTAATCCTGCAAATTTAAGGGTATTATTTCCTGCTATCTGCATATCAGAAACGACTGTAGTTTGTCCCCAGTCAGGGTAATCGGTGCCTTCCAGATTATCATATTCATCACCATAAAGAGAGATCACATCATCTGCATTCCTTTCCGGAGGAGTTGGAGCAGCCTCAGTCGGCTCAGTAACCGAAACTTCGCCGTTACCATATAAATAGACATTATCCAGGTAAAATCCCGACAGCGTTGTGCCTACTCGTTCAAGAATAATCTGAGCCAGTTTGCCCCTGGATGTTAAACCAGAGAGGTCAAGATCCACACTTATCCAGCTTTGCGAGGCCAGAGGTCCGGTAATCTCATAAACAAACGTTGGGTCAGTATCGTCAAAGACTCCGTCAGTTCCCATATCCACCAGTTTTATTGCCAGTTTATCTGTGGGGTCAACCTCATTTGGAATCCATATGTCCATATGAAGGTGTGTCATATTGGTGGCATTTATTGTTGGTGAGGTAAACTGAATACCCACAAAATTGAAATTGCTATAGAACAATACATCATCATTATTAACTGTGAAATCTGAAGAAGTAGTAGTCTGGTGAGGTTCCCAGTACCCATTGTAAAAATCAACAGGTACGTTTTCATATTTATTACTGAAGATGGAAATAACATCTTCCTGAGATATGGTAGGTTCAGGAGCATGAGTAAAATCACCTGAAGACAGAACTGTCAGTGATCCCCTGGCATCATCGCCGCCGGCAGTGGCAGTAATAACAGCTGTTCCTTCACTCAGTACTGAAACCAATCCTGTTGCATCCACACTTGCCACACTCTCATTTGAAGAAATAAATGTAAAATATGCAGGGGCTGCAATAACTGTCTGGTCAATTCCGGTTGGCATATTAAAAGATACTCCTAATCCGCCAACCGGAAACCTCAATCCATTTACAGCCGATTCTACTTTATCATTTCCATCGAGTATCATTGGCTGTGGCCGGGCAATTGTTCCCATATTTTCGAACTTCAGCTCATCGATCCAGAAAGAATATCCTTTGCCGTCTACCGGTCCCACAGAGTAAAAAAACATCCCGCGTTCGGCAGTTAATTTTGACGGATCAGGGATTGGAATGATGTATTTCTTCCAACTGGTACTTATCACCAGGTCCGAAATTGTAACCTGATATTTAGAGGCCCCAAGGTCGTTTCCGAATCCAACCAGATCAAGAGAAGCTGATTGAGATGCTTTTGCCCAAAATGTTAAAGCATTATAGTCCGATAAGTCTCTGCCCACTTCAGTAAAAAAAACACCTCCGGCATAGGCTCCCTCAGGATCGCCTGCATTGGGCACATCAAACCGCATGGAAGATTTTGAATTGTCCCAGGTTTCTTTATTGTCCACATCGAAAGCGGTAGGTACCGAACCCCCGAATGCTGCGTAATTTAATCCCGCACTGAACCCATCAATAAATACTTCAGGATTATTGGGGAAGGTAGCAGGTTTCAAATCGTCAAGATCGCGTTCGCACCCTAACAGAAATATTGCCACGATACCTACAGGGATAAACTTTTTTAAAGTGATTAGAATATTTGTATTCATATGATTAAAATTAATTATTTTCAATGGTATCATATGGAACTCGCATATGTTTTAATCATCCTCTTGGGTGATATTACAATCATGCTTGTTTCATTTTATTGAGTTTTTTATTTTCCAATATTTATGCGCACATAAGTTCTGATTTCCCATTCATTGCCATTATCAAATCCGATAGCATCCGGATCGGGAACCAGCTCTCCCCCTTCATCAAGCTTTTGTATGGGCGAATAACGCGGAGAGTATTTATCAAGTGTACGGTATGTCGCCCTGATGCCAATATTGGTATCAGGAAGGTCAAACCAGTCGGGCTTGCGTAATGAAGTTGAAAGATCAGCCATAAGCTGAAGCGGGAATGTCAGGTTATAATCGCGGTGGTAGTCATAAGGTCCCCAATCGTTTACTCTGGCGAAAGAAATGAGTTTTAATTCCTTATAAATCATGCGCAAGTCCATTCCGTAGCGCCGGATTAGCCGGTCGTCGCTTCCGTTGGCCTGTGCATCTCCGGTATACAAACTGACGATATAACCAAAATCGTGATTTACTTTCGAAATTATTTTGGAGTGGATTTCCCATAAATCCTGCGCTGGTGCGGCCCCTGGAAAAGCGAATATAGTGCGGCCGTCGGGTAATATTCCTATGGCTGCATCCTGTGTGGTAGGTAAGTGCCGGTACACAAAGCCTAAATTAAAGGCAAATCCTGCATCTTCCGAACGGTCGCTGTCCCAGTTATACATCCACGTGCCGGGGGTGGGATCGTAAGTGAACAGCATTTCGCCTGCAATCTGTTCCCTGTTACCCCTTACTACAAAAGGATCGTCGAGAATGTTCCGGGGTCTTCCTGGAGCAGGTACTCCGGCTGGTATGGGACCTTCAAGCGGTTTTTGCCATAAAAAATTCGGAGCTATCTGCAAATCGCCTATCAACCAGGCAAATCCGGAAAGGAAATTATACTGGTTTCCACTGCCACTATCTTTTAGTTTCCACCCGGTGAATGTCAGGGTCTGTTCGGCGCCCCCCTGCGCTACAAGTCCCATTGCAGCTGATTGTGCGTACCAGTTAAACCTGCCACCCTCGTAGGTAAATTTAATTTTACCCCCAAAATTGTCTTGTGACTTTATCTCATCTTGATAAATGGTGTAATTACCTTCTTCACCCCGTACAACCTGGAACTCTCTGCCTTGTAATGGTTGTCCTGCCCAGATTCCTCCCAAATCGACACCAAACTTTCCAAATTCCCTGTTCAGATGTAAGGTGAGACGCCTGGTTTTGGGTTGCGGAATGGCAAATGAACTCTCTGTTAATCCAAGCTGGGCCAGGTCTTCATGAAAGATTCCCGTGAAGTTGAGTTTAGCCAGACTTTTACTGTATTTCAGTAACACTGCAGGATTGGCCCCCCACCAAAGCTGAGGGCCAAAAGCCAGTTTAAAATCACTGAGACTTTTCTTTCCTTCCATCTCAAAACCTGAAGGCGCAACACCGTTATAAATATCGATGTTAGGTCCGTAATTGGCTTCTGGATAAAGGCCAAAGAAATCACCTTCATAACCCCAGTGGTAATGACCGGTGCGATAAAACCCGTTGAGATTAAATAATTTATGGTTCCATTCATAGCTTGCTCTCTAAACCTGAATCCTGTTTATCGACTCAATATTCAAGTTCCCATCATCGCTGGTAACTTCAACAGGCCTGCCTCTGTTTTCATAAAAGATTTGGTCTATTGGATTCTGCCACATTTCCCAAAACGTTTATCTCTGCATTTGCCCTGAAATTGGGGGCAGGATTGGCTTCGAAACCAAAATAAAATGACTGCATCTGATCAAAACCCAGTTGGTTAGGGTATGTTGTGCTGCCCGGTTCAGCTTCCTCAGGTGTAGAGATTAAACTTCCACCTGTATTAAATGTAGTGAATTGTGAGCTAAACCGGCTCAAACTGAGTTTTTTTAATTTTTCTCCCTCCAGGGCTGCCTTGTCACCCCTGGCTTTCAGAAGCGATTCTACAACCTGAATGTTATCAAAATGCTGCTGAATCCCTTGTAAATTGATTCCAACGGCATAAAGATTAAGTTGGTGCGCTTCTTTCAATGCATAATAAGATGCCCTTGGAAACAACTGGTAAAACCCTTTTGAATTGGTTGGACCTTTTGCACAAATACCAAACCACTCTTCATTCATGTTGTTCTCTCCTTCTTCATGATCATACTGGTATCCACCGTTTACCCATGAAGCATTCGTGTCGTGGACTTCCAAATTTTTCGTCTGGCCGAATTTCCACCAGCCATCGCTAAATTGAAAAGTAAACCCTCCGATTGCATTGCCTGCTTTACCTATTCCTGCAGAATTTTCATAAATCTCTTTCCAGTTGGCTACATTATACATAGCTTGTTCCTGCTGTACTTCCTCCATAGTGATGGCATTAAAGGCATCTGCTCCGAACTCGGTCAGCAATACCGGTTTCCCGAGTTCATTTTTTACCCTGTCGAACAGATTGGTAAATGAAATGCCCCGGTAAACATTTATGCCTAAAATATCCACCTCTTTGCATTCCTCTGAAATAATATCGAGAAACAACAGATCGCCATTACAAATGGATACAGGGTGATTCGGATCAATCGATTTCATAGCCACAGAAGCCTCGTTGAACAATTT
>JAAYJR010000210.1 GCA_012522835.1 Bacteroidales bacterium | reverse complement strand
GTGTCCTTTGTCATTGGTTGCTCCTTAACAAAATGCCCCTACCGGAATAAAAAAAGCAGGCGTCCGGTTGCGAGCCTCTACCTGCTGATTTTACCCTTTCGGGGCAATTATTAAGTATGTGAAATTTTGCTGTCATACCGGACTTTGTTAGTGGCTCGCAAGTACAAATATAATCATTTTTCATTGAATACAAACTTTTTTGCACAATATTTATCTGCATCTTCAATGGGTAAATAAAATCCTTTTAACGTTGGTATTTGCTTTTCCTCATACCTCCCCGAATGATGTAAAAGTCTTAATATATTCTTTGCAAAAATCCAAAATCCATTATAATTTCCTTGTATGTATAGCCAGCTATTATCATCACGGTAAATGCCTGAATTAATAAATTTTGGATTGTTTGCATCAGTCTTTTCTGCTGTTTCAATACTTAATCTGTTTGTTGGTGTTGTCCCGTTGCATCCTGTACATCTGGCATCATATTTTATTTCAAATCCCTGTAAGTTCTCCCCTGTTTCATATTGAAACTTTTTAGAATTAATATTCTGCAATATGATATTTTGCTTTGCGAGTTCTATGCAAACGAAGTCCTCAAATCTGTTTCCAACTTCTTTACTGTTATCATGTCCGCTGTTTTCTTTATTATAACTGATTCCCATAAGAATACCATCCTTCCCTTTTTTCACGTGAAAACAATTCTATTTTTTTGGCATTACAATAAATATCCTCAATCATCTGATAATAAAATTGAGGCTTTTTGCTGTGTTCCGTTCTCTCTTCTGAATATACACTATCGTAAAGCTTCAGGTTGTGCAGCGGGTAACTTCCACGAATAGCCAATAAAAGAAATTCGTGCCTAACGCTTGAATAATGTCCCATATTATGTTTTATCTTATCCCATACAAACGAAGTCTTATATTTAAATCCCCATGCCTCAATAACTTTAAAGGCATCCTGAAGCATTGGGGATGTTACCCATAAAAATAAAACTGCATCTTTGTTTATTATTTCCTTTATTGGCATTTGACAAATTTGGTCAATACTCATTAAAGGATAATAATTGTCTGGCGTTGTTACATAATTGGGCAATGAATTTCCATATTGCCAAGGCGGATCAGCATAAACAAGGTCGTATTTATCATTTGGCATTTCAATATTTTCGGTAAAAGTTACGCTGTCTTTCCTTACCTGTTCCCTTAAATCCCTAACTGATAAATTTTCCTCGCTGGCTTTTTTTAAATATGTTTCTTGTTTTTCCGGTGGGAGTTTGGCCACTTCTCGGTGGTGGGAGAATCCTAAATCTGCGTGACGTCCCGCAGATGTTCTATATGATACTGTTTTATAGTCCTGAATTGTTCTCCTGTCTATACCCGTAATTTCCTCCAATTCATCATAAACTTTCGGGTCAGTATATTTTCCGGTAAATCCACGCTTATCTCCATACATTGCCCAGTCGCCAATCCAAAACTGAACGCATCCCTCAACCTGCCGTAATGCCTGGCCTAAATCTTTCCACTCCGGGAGTGTGATGGTATCGCTAATTATCAAAGCGTTCTTTTCAAATCTGGCCTTTTCGTGTCTT
>JAAYJR010000357.1 GCA_012522835.1 Bacteroidales bacterium | reverse complement strand
CCGGAATTTAAATTATAAATTGAAATCAGGTCCCTCTCTTCATTCAGACTAACATATTCATTGTTATTCCAGTCGATATCAAAAAAGTGGTAACCATTTACAGCCATTTCCGATATAACAGTCAGATTATCAGGTGACATTCTGGTTAATACTCCGTTTTTAACATAGAGAAGTTCCCCTGCCGCCGGGTTAAAATCGAAAAAATCGATCTCACTGTCGCTCCATATTTTTACTGCCTCCCCATTTTCCAGTTTAATCAGTTCCGTGAGATAATTTGGATATATTCCCTTAATATGCCTGACACAAACATACTGTCCGTCAGGTGATATCTTCATTTTATCCCCAAGGTTGGTTTCCCCGTCAACCCTGAACACCGCCTGAGCTGTTTTATTCAGATAGTCATAGAAATAGTAATCAGCCTTTTGGTTACTGAACACACCCTTCCCGTTATTGGCAATTACGAACTGGACAGGCATATCTTCGTCGGGGAATGATGATGCGGGAATAACATCCGTCACCTCCATATTTTCTGCATCTGTCAATTCAATTTGCAAGGGTTTCGATGACAAAATTCTTTTTCCATCAGGAGAAACGGACATATATACATTCTGGGCAGGTATTGAATCGGTAATTGTATTATTTACGCAATCGAATTTATAAACCTGGAATATGTCGGTAAAATAACAAAAATCTCCTGGAGGTGTATGGAAAAAAGAGAAAGGATATATCGGCATATGGTCACCGATAATGATATCTTCAGTCATGCTGGCCCTATACCTCAGGTCGTCATAACTATTTAGTGGAATTTCCCGCTTTTTTGGTATCGGGAGAACATAAAACCTGGTTTCCACGGCAAACCTGCTCTCATTGAAGTTATATTCAGTGGCTGCCCCGTCTTCAATAAAAACCACTTCGTTAAAATAGTTAAACCGGTTATAAGATTCAAAGATCCTGTAACCGCTTATATTGTTCTCAAATTTACTTTTCCCCCAGGATACCTCTACAGTCAGATCATCTCCCCTTTGGGCAACCGCTACGGGAAGTCCCTCTTCATAATACACATGGCGGCTTGTAAATGATCCATTATCTGTCTCTGTTACAATATAATAGTCACCGTTATAGCCTATATATGACTCGTCATACAGAAAAGTTCTGTTCTGGTCATCAATAATGTCAATTTTATAAAAGACAGAGTTAAAGACGTGGTATCTGCGAAACCCGACTCCTTTGAATCTTTCCCATTCTACTCTGAGGCTGCCGTTTTTAGGGGTTACGCTTATTATTTGAGAGGCCATATTTGCATCCTCCTCAAAGAAAAGGACAAATGATTTAGAATATAAGAAGCCCTCAGCATTAAGTTTATCGGCAAGACTTCCCGAACCTGATCCCCTGAATAATTCAACATTTAACTCATAGGGAATTCCCTTTTGGTATTGGCCTGAACTGAAGCTGAAGGTAAAAGTGCCTGATGTTGATTCTATCTTTGACAGTTGAATATTATTTAATTTGAAAAGTGCATACCTCACATTTGGATCGGGTGTGGAATAAATTAGTGTTGTATATCCTGTTACCGGAACATAGATAGTGTCTGTTAAAAAATTGAGATCAACAGTAATATCCGGAGCTTCGGTTACAGGTTCAACATCAACTTCGTAAACACCTTCGGGTTCGAATTCACAAGCTGAAAGTATTAATATCAGATAGAGGATATATTTGAATTTTATCATTGTATAATTTTTTTGCGTATTTTTCAGTAGTGGATTTTTTATTTGTTGATTATAATTGGTTTTTGAATTGTCCGTCCATTTTTCGATTATCAAAAGTAAAAAAAGTTTTCAAAAAATTAAGTTCATCATATTTAAGGGAAAATTTTTATTTACAAACCTCTTTTATTAAACAAGATATAACCAAAGTTCAGTGTAAAATACAAATTGGTATTTGGTTTTTCATAATAATTAAGGGCAATGCTTATTGGTCCCAGTGCAGTATGATGCACAAGCGCTGCCATACCCTGCAAATAATAATTTTCAATTAGTTTTGGATTTCTCCCCACGGTCATATCAGGATTCAGGCGTTCTTCTTTTATGGGGATAAATCCATGTCCTTCGATCCGGAGATTAAATGTCGGATTCAGGTTAAATATTGCCTTCAGTCCTCCCGCAACATAATTATTGGAATGAAAATTTTCAATGAACAGAGAATTACTGTGTGGGGTCGGGTAGTATCCGGGAGCAGATAATAGAGTAGACCTGTAGTTTTGAAACATTTTTTTATTACTTATAACTGCCTCCAGTTGTGTTCCAAGGGAGAATCTGCTACCCATCCGCCAATATTTTAATGTAGATGCCTGGGCCAAAAAGTAGTTGTGGTTGCTTTTGATTTTGCCCGGTATATTTGCTGTAGTCCCCGGTTCATTAGTCTCTTTTCCGATTACATGTTTCAGTGAAACAGAGTTGAAGGAGCCTTCAGATGCAAACTGTTTATAGTTCAAAGAGTTACTTTCAAGTGCCAGTTGCGATACAAATGCTGTAAAGCCGGTATTGTCCGGTTCATCCTCTTTTTTGAATATTTCAGTCTGATAGTATTCATCAGAGGAATTAACAAGAGAGTAGTCAGTATAAAGTTTTGCATGCTGTCCTACAGGAATTCCTGCTTCGAACCTTAAATTGTATTCATCCTGGATGATATATGGGGGCCTTACATCTTCAAAAAAAAGTTCAGAGCTGGATGAGAAAAAATCCCACCGGTTAAATGTAGAATAGCCTGCCAGGTAGAAGGGGAGGGTAGTAGGAAAATCGATCCTTCCACCTGCTTTAAAACTACTGTAGAACCGTCCGAAATAGATATTTGAACTTAGAGAATATGCACGATTTTGGTATGAACGGTAATCGAAGCTGGCATAACCCTGGTTAATTGGTTTTGTGGAAATATTGCCACCGATATTGATACGTACCTTTTTTTCGGGCTTCACTTTCAGATGCAGGTCGAAATACCTAGTTTCATTGTTATATAGGGCAATCGGCCTGATTGACTGCAAATGTTGATTAGCGATCAGTTTAAAGTAGTCCTGTTTTAATGAACTGAGAGAGATGATATTGAACCTGTGTTTAATCGATTGGATAATAAATTTCCGCTGCATGGGATCCCGGATGCCTTCAACCTGTATATTCTGGAACAGTAATTCCGGCTTTTTACTATTAAATTCTATCCTTTTTTTAGTAACAACATCCGTTCTTACCCTCCTGTCGATACGTGATTTAATGCTGTCGAGATATTGCAGTGCAGTCCTTCTGCCAAAAGAAGCAATGAGGTCATACTTCTGGAAATCGAGCAACCCGACATTTTGAAATTTTGTTTCCAGAAGAATACCCTGCTCTTCTGGGATTGTGTAATCGGTAGGCCTCATTACCATATTTGTGATCTGTTCAATTACGTTGTCGCTGTCAGGTATTTTAGGCACTTCTGAAACTTTATGTCCAATAATAATATCAGGTTTAAATAGGTCTGTCATTATATCATGCGGGAAATTATTAACAATACCGCCGTCAAAAAGCAGTTTATTATCAATCATGATAGGTTTAAAGTATAATGGTACTGTCATTGATGCCCTTACAGCATCACCGACGTCGCCATTTCTCAGTATTACGGGTTGGTTACTGTGAATATCAGTGGCAATGCAGAAAAAAGGTACCATCAGGCTGTCGAAATTACTTTTACAGGCAGCGGTTGTTGGTGCCATCAGCTCCATAAAGGCAAAATTCATCTGCTCTTCCGGAATAATATTGGTGGGAGGAAGCAGTTTTAGTTTATCTTCCTGTTTTTCAACCCTCAATTCAAGCCAGGACGGATTAGGTTCGGAACGGGTAAAGTAGTATCTGTACTCTTTTTGAATGCGGCCGGTTGACCAGAAATAGAACTCATCCGAACGGAAAAGCTCTTCCATCTCATCAGGTGAATAGCCGGCAGCGTAGAGTCCTCCGACAATTGCACCAATTGATGTCCCGGCAATAAAGTCTATCGGAATATTATTTTCTTCCAGAACTCTTATCACCTCTATGTGAGCCATTCCTTTAGCCCCTCCTCCGCTAAGTACCAGTCCTACTGACTGAGCGGGAGCAAGAATCACTGTAACAAGCAGGTATACTATTATCAGAAGAGCTTTCTTCATTGGTTTTATTAACACTTTAGCGGAAACCTCAAATTTACAAAAAATATGATAAATAAAGTTCTGAAAATGATTACTGAAATTAAACTTTGCTATTCAGGAAAAATAAAATATTGCCGATAATTAACCAGGCTCTGTTTTTTTCTTCAGGCTTTGAAATCCCTCTCCCAGGATCTCACTTGTATCCATCACAGTAATAAATGCATCCGCGTCTATCCTGCTGATATATTCCTGAAGGATTGCTACTTCACGGCGGCTGACAACTGTAAAAATAATTTTTTTCTCCTCACCTGTATACATTCCCACACCTGTAAAAAGAGTGCCGCTTCTGTCCAGGTCATTTATGATCTTTTCTTTTATCTCATCAGGTTTTGCTGAAACTATCAACAATGCTTTATTATAACCAGCTCCCTCCAGGATCATGTCTATAACACGTCCGGAGATATATATGACCACCCATGAATAGAGAGGTATGTGCCAGTCGTGGAATGCAATGAGCCCCAGAAGTACAATGCCCGAATCGACATATATCATTAGTTTACCCAGTTGGAGGTGTGTATATTTGGCAATTATCATTGCTATGATATCCGAACCACCTGAGGTAGCCCTTGCCTTAAATATCAGGCCCAGTCCAAATCCAATAAGTATACCCCCGAACAGGCATGAAAGGAGTACATCATTTACAAGCGCGGGATTTCCGGAAGGCCTTAAGAAAGTTATTCCGTCAATAAATATTGATGTAAGGACAAATCCGGTAACAGTTTTTATCCCGAATTTAGGACCGAGTATTTTTATGCCTGCAACAGTAAGGGGTATATTAACAATAAGTCCGAACAGTCCGATTGGAAATCCGTCAGGCCAGAATGGGATCAATCCCCTTGTGGTATAATGCACTACAATAGCAATTCCGTATACTCCTCCCGGGACAATTCTGTGAGGTGTGATAAACCAGACAAATCCACCTGCAAGGATAAATGCCCCGAACAAAATCAGAGAGTAGTCTATAAACCACTGTTTACTAAAAAGTTTTTGTTTTGTAAGGAAAGCCATTTTAGCAAGGGATTAGACTTTTAACTTAGTTTAAATCTGTATGATATTGTTCCCTGCTGAAATGCAGGAGCATTTTCATCGAGATTGAATTTTGATTTCATTGCTGCCTGTCGTGCCTCATTCCAGAACTTTTGATCCATTATTGTAGTTCCACGGGCTCCCGGCTCGGCCGCTGTCACATTTCCATATTTATCAACAGTGACTTTAACCACCACCACTCCTTCATCGTTACCGGGGTATGCCGGCTTTGGCAATGTTTTGGCAGTTCTCCCCGACAAGCTGTAAGAAACACCAGTTCCCTGGTCACCTGAACCGCTGCCGCCCGGGCCATAGGTGCCGGCATTGGGATCACCTGTGGGAACACCCTGGTTACCGCCCGGAAAGGTTACTCCCTGACTTTCACTATCGCCTGAACCCTGTCCGTCCGTACCACTGGTCCCGGATCCGAAAGCTCCTTTAGCCCTTGAGTTTATTTCACTTATTTTTCTCTGTTCTTCCTCCTGTCTTTGTCTTTCAGCTTCTTCTATGCGTTGTCTCTCCAGCTCGGCTTGTCTTTGTTTTTCCAGCTCTGCCTGTCGCTGTCTTTCAATTTCATTTTCCCTTCTCTGTTTTTCCAGTTCTGCCTGACGTTGCTGTTGCAGCTCCTGCTGCCGGAGTCTTTCAGCATCCAACCGTTTTTGTCTCTCAGCCTCCAGCTTTTTCTGCTCGGCGGCATCAATAGCGGCAGTCTCCTCAAAGTCTTGTGTCATTGCTGCCTCCTTAGCCTGGTCAGGTCTGCTTGCCGGAGGAGTGCTTGGTGGTGGCGGGGGAGGAACTGTTGTTTCCCTTTGTTGAACGGGCGGGGCAGGCTCAGGCTCTCTCCGTGATGATCCGGGCTCAATATCCCCAAGCCCCTGATCACTGGTGCCAAAATTCACTAATATCCCCTCTTCTCCCGGAAGAGGCAGAGGGGTGAAAAAGCCCATGAAGAGCAGCATTAGCAGGATACAGATATGAAAGACTGCTGTCCCGAAAATACCTTTTTTATGTTCCTCGAAAAAATTCATTTAGTTTTCCGGCGCTGTGGCCGCAATCATTTTATACTTATTTTTTCTTGCAATGTTCATTATTTTAACAATCTCTTCCCATGGTACTGATTTCTCTGCATGAAGTGAAATATATATATCATCGTTACCTATACCGTAGCGGTTTTGCAGAAATGGTTCAATTTCCCTGAATTCAACTCTCCTGAGACGTCCCTCGTCGTTAATATAATATTTAAGGTCTCTCGTTACTGATATTGTGGTAATTGGCTTTGCTGCTGTCTGGTTATTACTCTGGGGAAGAAGCAGTTTCAGGGCATTGGGGGCAACCAGTGTCGATGTCACCATAAAAAAGATAAGCAATAAAAATACAGTATCAGTCATGGACGACATGCTGAAGGTTGCATTAATCTTATTTCTGCGTTTAAGTGCCATTTTATTAAAGTATTATGCAGGTTCGTTAAGCAGGTCCATAAATTCTGTTGTTGTTGCTTCCATTTTGAACACAACTTTTTCGACATTAGTTACCAGAATGTTATAAGCAAAATAGGCAATTATACCCACTATAAGCCCTGCAACAGTTGTTACCATTGCCTGATATATACCTGTTGAGAGCAGGGTAACATCAATGTTATTACCGGCATTTGACATATCATAGAAAGCCTGGATCATCCCCATGACAGTCCCGAGAAAACCAAGCATTGGCGCCCCTCCGGCCACAGAGGCCAGCACAGGAAGGCTTTTTTCCAGTTTTGAAATTTCCAGGTTACCTACATTTTCAATTGCTGCGTTTACATCATTAAGGGGCCTTCCTATCCTTAATATACCTTTTTCAAGCATTCGCGATGCCGGGTTAGGGTTGCTTCTGCAGGTCATCAGGGCTTCGTCAATTTTGCCATTAGTGATGTATACTTTAATCTTATCCAGGAAAGCAGTATCAAATTTTCCTGCCTTTTTTATTGCAAAATATCTGTCAAAAAAGATATAAACTGCTATTATTGACAATAACAGGATGGGGATCATGATCCATCCGCCTTTAAAAGCAAGATCAATAAATTTTGTTGATATGCCTTCCGGTTCTGTGGCCAATGTGTCAAGCTCTGCAGTCAGACCGGCCTGGAGTGATAAAAGTTTAAACATAGTTGTTATCAAATTTTACTTGATTAAAAAACGAAAATTCAATTCAAATATTATCAATCGCTAAAATAACTATTATTTCAGAATGGTTAATCCTCTTTTTAGTATCAGGGTATACAAGTTATCAACAACCGGCTATTGACAGCCGGAAATAAAGGAAGGTTTTGTATCAATTGTTATTGTGACCGGACCGGTCTGACCGGACTGCCTTTTTTAATACTTTTGAAATGTATCTCCAGTATTGCTTATGGAAGTACAGTCCTTCTTTCCCAATATACTCATGATATGAGCGGGGAATATCATCAGGATGAAATTTTATTTTATGCATCTCTTCATAAAGGGCAGGTACTTCAGGATGGAACTGCACCGAAAATACATGCGGGTAGCGGTTATGTGCTATTGCTTCAATAATTTTTTCATCAGTTGAAACTGCAGTTATCGCGAGGCCTTTCCCAGGATCCTTTATTGCCTGGTGATGGCTGCTGTAGATCAGAGGGGTCAGGTTTTTCGGAACTTTTACTTTTTTTCCAAAGAAGGGATGATCCGTAAAACGTATTGGATGAATATTAGAACCTGCTAATAGTGAGTCATCTGACAACTCCTGCCAGTAATTGCGATGGATGTTGTTCCTTCCTGCTTTCACAATAGCATCAGGAGTTTCTGCACCAAAAATTTCTGCAGGAATATCCTGAATGAGAGTTCCGCCTGCTGCAACGTTCATAGTTTGCAGTCCCAGACAAAAACCCGTGATGAAGTACCACGGTTTATCCTCAAGGAATGGCCTGAATGATTCATCCTGAAAACCACCAATCAGGTGAAAGAGGAATGTTAGTTCAAAAAAGTGCCGGTCGGGATCAGTGACGTTGGAGCGGGTGTTTTCCTGGTTGTATACTTCGGGAGGGATGTCAGGGCCTCCGAAAAATACCGTACCGGCTGAGTACTTAAAGATTTCCTGAAGCTCAGGGCTTAAATGATTATTAATGAACAGATTTTTCATATCTAATGGTCCCCGCAGTTCATGAAGATGGAAATTTTTTAAATTTTGTTTTTCAATAAAGTTTTTTGATTTACTGAAATCATATTTCTGATTTTCATGATAAATACCCACAAATTTTACTTTTGAAGTATTGACTCTTAAAATACGATGCCTGATAAGATAATTCAAAGTGCTTAAATTACTTTCAGTGGGATTTGCAAGTAATATATATGTTTTCTTTCTGTTGAAATCCTGTCTGAAGAAGTCCTGTCCCGCCAGGCTCATTGTTAATATTAAAAACAGGAATATTGATATTGCTCGTCTCATGTGAGTAATTTTTTATTTAAGTTTACAGTAAATACATAATTAGCCCTATAACAATTAGGCTTTATGTTAATATCAAAGATACTATTTAATGATTTTAACAAAAAATCTTAAGGGTTTATCTGTTAAAAAATAAAATGATTTGATCTGTGAACCCGTTTATCTTCTTACATTTGCATAAATAATAAATTTATTAGGTTATGAAATTTAATTTAAAATCATCTTACATTATTGCAATAGTTGCAGTTATCCTGATCATACTGCTTTTCGGAGGACGTATGTTTTTCATCATTGAAGCCGGTGAGCGCGGTATAATTTTCCGGCCATACACATCAGGACTGGATACGAAAAATATATACGGAGATGGATTTCATATTATTTCTCCCTGGAACAAGTTATACATATATGATGTGAGGGAGCAGCAAAGAGAGGAGACAATGGATGTACTTGACAAGAACGGTTTGTCGATAAATACGGACATTACTGTACGTTTTAACCCTTTATATAATGGAATTGGCCTGTTGCATCAGCAGTTTGGGATCAATTATATTAATGTACTGGTAATACCGGAAGTACGTTCAACAGTGAGACAGGTTGCCGGCCGTTATACTGCCGAGGAGATTTACTCCACTAAAAGGGCTGAAGTTGAAAACAGCATAAAGGAAGAGACAAGAAAGGTGCTGGGTGAAAATTTCATCGATATGCGTGCATTACTTATAAGGTCTATCAATCTTCCTGAGCAGATTAAGGCGGCAATCGAAAGCAAGCTTAAGCAGGAACAGGAAGCGCTTGCCTACGAATTCAGGCTTCAAAGGGCACAATCTGAAGCAGAGCGCAGGCGTATTGAAGCTGAGGGTATATCTAATTTTAACCGCATTATCAGTGCGAGCTTATCCGATAATATACTGAAGCAACGCGGTATAGAAGCAACTATAAGCCTGGCTGAATCCCCCAATACTAAAATTGTAGTTATTGGCAGCGGGAAAGATGGGCTCCCTTTGATATTGGGAAATAACTAATATATATTGATTTGCGACAGGGCAGGCATAACAGACCTGCCTTCTTTTCAAGTAACAGGTATTATGAGGAAAATTGTCAATCCTTTTTCACCGGTTGCAGGGGTCGGTGAATATAACTGCTTTGGGTGCTCCCCGGCTAATGACAAAGGCCTGCACCTGGAATTCTGGGAAGACGGGGATGAGATAATTGCCAAATGGCAGCCCAGAAAGGAATTTGAAGGCTGGACAGGGGTACTGCACGGAGGTATTCAGGCCACCCTGTTGGATGAGGTCGCTGCGTGGCTGGTTTTTATAAAGTTAAAAACAGCTGGGGTTACAGCTCAGTTAAGTGTTGAATATCCAAAACCAGCCTTTATTTCCAAAGGGGAATTTACAGTAAAGGCAATCCTGGTATCTTTTCAAAAGAATATTGCCAAAATCAGGAGCATCCTCTACGACGGTGATGGCCATATCTGTGCCACTGCAGATGCTGAATATTTCTGCTTTCCTGAAAAAATAGCCAGGGCAAAATATAACTACCCCGGTGTTGAGGCCTTTTATGCTGAATGATCAGCAAATTTTTTCCTCTTTTGAACCAGGTTTATTTAAAATATGTAGGTTATGGATTTAAATCTATATTATTTTTTTAAAAGTTATCATCTTCGTCGTCGATGTCATCATAACTGAATGAGTAATCAATG
>JAAYJR010000553.1 GCA_012522835.1 Bacteroidales bacterium | reverse complement strand
TCAGTTATGATCTTTCTCCTGCCAACGTTATAAAAACCGGCCATCTCGATCAAACCCTTATCAACGCTTCTGATACCGTCAACAACATTGGTACAGATGAACGGAAACATGGTAAGCATGGCAATAAATACAGGTACCATTCCTGAACTGAACCAGATAAGTGCCAGCAGGATCAGGGAAATTACCGGAGTTGAGCGTATAGTTACCAGGATAGGATTTATAAATGCATTAAAACCCGGACTGATACCGGCCAGTATACCAAAACCGATTCCTAACAATGCAGAGATGACAAATCCGAAAATCCCACGCATAACCGTTGCTCCCGCTACCTGCAAAAAATCCTTGCTGCCAATAAGTTTAAGAACCGTCAGAAAGGTATCCTCAGGATGTGGAACAATAAAAGAGGAGTCGAAATATAATGCCAGTATCTTCCATGCTGCCAAAATTGTTAATACCGATGCAAAGCCGATATAATGCCTTTTAATAAATGAAATCTTCATCAGGTAACCTCCCTCCAATAATATCGGGATTCATATCATAAAAAACCCCAAGGTAATCATTAATTTCTGTCTCTATTTTGTTTGCTCTGATAAAGTTGAGATTCGACCTTGGTATGGATTGAACTGCCACATCTCTGGCCGGCAAAATACCGTACCTGACAATCAGGTCCGCAGCATTATGAGGATCCGCATTAACCTTCCGGGTTGAATTTTCGTAACCTTTTATGACTTTTTCAACCAGCTCAGGATTCTCTTCAATCAGGCTGCTTTTTACCAAAAATGAGGTTTGTGCCATAGGTATACCATTCATTTTTTTCCACTCAAAATTAAGATCGAATACCGGATGTACATTCCTGTTTTTATCCATTACCAGGCTTACCAGTGGTTCAGAGATTACTCCAAGTTCAGCTCTTCCGGCTGCAACGGCATTTGCAAGGTCAATATGTGTCGGAAAACTATAGTCAAGGGTAATATCGCTTTCAGGGACAATCCCGTTCTTCAGAAGAAGATTCCGGAAAAGCACATCGGGTGTCATCCCTCTGGCCATAACATGTACCCTTTTATTTTTCAGGTCATTCCAGCTGACAATAGTACTGTCGCTGCCAAAAAGGTAGAGTGTTCCCCAGACCGGAATTGCAATAAGTTTATAGTCCAGCCCTTTATTATAGATAATAGCAGCCATTGTTGTCGGCAGGATGGCAAAATCGGCAGTTCCCTCTAACAACATCTTTCTCACCTGTATGGGTTCGTCTAAAATATCCACATGAGTATTGAAGTTTTCATTCCCGGCAAGGCTGTCGATCAGATAGATCATGCCCATCGAAGATGGACCCTTTAAAGTAGCAATCCTGTATGACTCCTTAACAGGGTCTCTGCAAGAGCCTGTAAGAAATATAATTGCAGCAAAGAAAAAAAATACCCTTACCATTATTTTAAAGATTTTTACAAAATTATTCAATTTAACCAACTGATTATACCAAAACATAATTTTTATAAGTTAAAAAATGAAGCCTGCCTTCATGAAAAAAAAATTTTAATTATCTCCTCATCGTTATTTTTATTAATGTTATAAAACATCAGGAAGCTAAAATGTAATTTTTACATTAAAAAATTAATATTTTTGTCCCCGATAAATAAAAAACCGTATCTGCACTGAGATTTGTAATTATTTATAAATCAAGGAATAACGGGAATTTAATATCTAATCCGGAGGTATTCTGATGGAAAAGAGAATAGGAACAGCATTAATACAGATCGAAAATTTTGAGAATGTTCAGCTTCTGAATGAGATCATCTCAAAACATTCCCACATTATCATAGGGAGGCAGGGACTGCCGCGCAGTAATGGACTAAGCATCATTTCTCTTGTTCTTGAAGGTACCACAGATGAGATTGGTTCCCTCACCGGCCAGTTGGGCCGTTGTAAAGGAATTCAAATAAAATCAGTGCTTTTAAAGAATAAAAATCATGAATAAATTTTTTTTGCTTAGTGTCTTAATCACAGTATTTTTTACAATGGGTTCTAATGCGCAGACCGAAGAAACGCATAAAACTACTTATGAAACAGACACTGTTTCAACACCTAATATTAATATAGGTGAAGTTGTGGTATCAAGCCTCAGAATGGACCGGAAAATAAAGAAGCTGCCTGCCTCCCTGAGTGTTGCCGGAGCTTTCGATTATAAAAAAAATTCAGCACTTACGCTATCGAATGTACTGAGAACAGAACCGGGGATTGCGATGGGAAGTGACGGAATATGGGCTACCGGGATAAATATCAGGGGACTGGATGAAAATCGCCTGGTTATATTGATTGACGGGAACCGCGTGGAAACGGCAACCGACCTGACTGCCTCCCTTAGTATGGTGGATGTGAACGATATCGAACGGGTTGAGGTAATAAAAGGGGCCCAGTCATCGCTCTACGGCACCGGAGCCATGGGTGGCATAGTCAATATCATTACAAAGGACGGCCATTTTGCAGACAGATCTTACCTGTCGGCAAATGTTATCTCAGGATTTGCTTCGGCCAACAATCTTTTCTCCAATTACGCAGCCATCAATACCGGTGCTGAAAAGTGGTACCTGAGGGTAAGCGGTAGCTATACCAATGCAAATGATATGTATACCCCACAGGGGATCCTGCCTAACAGTCAGTTTACGTCCAATAATATATCTGCAAAAACCGGAATCAGGCCTTTAACCAATCATCTGTTAAAAATACAATACCAACGTAACTGGAACTCTGATGTAGGCATACCCGGAGGTGAGGCTTTCCCGGGACCTGCTGAAGCAACATATTCTGATATTGGCAGACATCTGTTCAATGCCAGTTATGACATAACGGATTTAAGTGACAAATTTACATCATTACAGTTAAGCTATTTCACACAGTATATTCTCAGGGATGTAACCATGAAACCGAATACAGTGACAGAGGCATTACTTCCCACCGGTATGACTCAACGTACAACTCCTGAACTTATAACACCTACAGGTGAACATTTGACACACGGAGCTCAATTGCGCAGTAACTGGCAACTTTCAGATAAAAACACATTAATAGCCGGGGCGGATATCTGGGGAAGAAAACTCACTACCAGCAGGGAAAAATATATTCGTGTAGACGTTTTAAATCCTGCCGGACAAAATATAAAAACCAATAACCTTGAGCGTGGCGAGACACCAATTCCTGAATCACATTTTAACAGTGCCGGAGTATATTTTCAGGATGAAGCCAGTTTGGCTGACGATCGGCTGACACTGATTACGGGAGGAAGAGTTGACAGGGTCTGGATAAACAACCAACAGGGTTTTGATGTCGACTACCTGATAATAAACGGAGTCAGAAATGATTCTCCTCCAACTCAGCGGCTCACTTTTGAAAAGGGCAGTGAGCAAAGCTATTCATGGAGTGCAAATGCCGGACTGCTTTATCAGTTGGGCAAAAATGTGGACGCTTCAATGAACCTGGCCCGGTCTTTCCGGGCGCCATCACTTGAAGAACGCTTCAAATATATCGATCTGGGCAATTTTGTACAACTGGGCGACCCTTCACTGGAACCGGAAAGCGGCTATTCCGCCGACCTGGGAATAAGGGTCTGGAATCCAGAATTTACATTTCAGTCAGGCCTGTTTATAAACGCCATAACCAATATGATAACAGAAGTTCCCGGAGAATTTGTCTTTACCCTGACGTCAGAAAGCGAACCCGATACCCTGCCTGCATTGATCAGTACCAATTTAAGCAAGGCCCTGCTTTACGGATTTGATTTCAGGCTTGATTATAACTTTTTTGATAATCTGGTAATGTTCGCATCGGGAGCATATGTGCGCGGCAAAAACAGGGACAGCGGTGAAAACCTTCCACGCATACCTCCCTTAAACGGACGTTTGGGGATGCGTTATACATATTCTAAACTGGGCTCAGCTGAAATTGCTGTGACAGGAGCATCGAAGCAGGATAAAATTGCTGAAGGTGAAATGACAACTGATGGCTATTATTGCCTGGATATGTCTTTATATACAAAAAAATTTAAAATTGGCAGTGCAGCATTACAGTTTTTTTCAGGTATTGATAATATTACCAATAACAGTTATACAAATCATCTTTCAACAAACAGGGGGTCAATAAGTATAGAGCCCGGGCGTAATGCTTTTATCCGGATGGCTCTTACATTCTAGATGTTTTTATTTCTTTTGCACGCAAATCGGATTGTATCTCAGTTGGCGGAACAGCTGACTCTTAAAAAATATTTTCAATCGAAAAATTTTCTCTAAAAATTTGAAAACAGATATAACCACTCAGTTCTCTCATGAATTTTTTTAACCATTCTTTTTTGTGAAACGAGTCATGCATTATTTCCTTTAAATGCTAAACATTTCTTTGACGAGATCTATCTCATGCTTTTAAAAATTATTAATATTTATGAGATAAAATTTATGTTTTAAAAATTTTATGTTCTTTTTATTCATTGAAAATCAGACACCCATGGTAGCATTCCATTTTTGCAGGATATAGTCTTTAAAAAGCCGCACTTTCTTTGTTTCCTCAGGATCAAATACCAATTTTTCAAAGTCCTGTGATTTTTTCTCAAAGTCAGTCATTTTAATCGATTCCAAAATTCTTTCATATAAGCGGGTTTGATCTGAAATCCCAAATTTTGAATTCAGATAGCCCAAATTTGGTTCAGTGATGCCTGACAGGAATATAAAGTCATAGTAATCCCTACCCTTTCCTCTTTCCAAAACAGCTCCTGTTTTCATAGAAAGCAGGATATCAGGAGGAGGGGCAAATATTTGAGTAAAAACATTGAATTTCTGGATGATGGGTTTGATTGGTTTGTACTTATAATTATGTGGTTCGCATTCGATCTTGATCAGGAATTTTTTTTCACGGTGTCCCGTCAATCCCATTTCATACATCAATCCGGGAAAAGTGATGTTTCGTCTGAATGCAGTCAATTTAAGATCCTTTTCTTTATCTTCCGCTTCAACAAGTATTCCTTCCAGCCTCAGTCGGTCCATCACATTATTTGTCAGATTCATGAATTCTTCTCTTGACAGATTGAAACAATCAAAATCAAGGTCCTCGCTAAAACGTTGGATATGATATAAAATGCGAAGGTTAGTTCCCCCAATAAAACTCATCTTTGAAGCAAATTCCCCGGAAAATAAGATATCCAACATCCGGTAATGGAAATATTCTTTCAGCATGAATTCAAAGAAAGAAGGATTTCTTCGAAAGGAATCTGCATAAAATTTTTTTATTTCATTAAAGCCAATCATAATCCATAAGTTTTTATCATTAACTGAATTCTTCGCTCGAGAGCTGTGTTCCGGAACTTTTCAAGAAGATTGTAAAATTCTGTATTAATTATTTTTTCCAGTTCATTTCCGTTTAACCTCAGTTCTTCCACATCTTTTTCCGTGTTATAATAGCTATTGATATAAAAGAAATCGAGAATGGCTTTTTGCGGAGTAGCCAACATGATTTTTCTGCTGGTTTGATTTTTACCTTTATGTGGATCCACATCTTCAAATGAGTAACCAAACCCAAATAATTGCGGTTTCATGCTGTGATAATAAAAATCACCCAGGGGAGTTGAAAAGGTATTGGTTTTTTGCGTGGTAACAGATGTAGTGGTTGCTATCCTTTCCGGAATCAGGTTATACCAGGAGAGCGCTGTATGTAAACTGATATAAGAAGGTGCATAAATCAAATTTGCGGCCAGCCAATCTATATTTTCATGGCTTTCTGTAATATTAAAGGCATACCAGCGGTTTCTCAGCTTTACAATGTAGCCCTTTTTTTGCCAGCGAACCAGGTTCATCGAATTCATGGAAGGGAATTGCTTTTCAACATCTTTCGTCGAGAAAACCCGAAATGATTCCATTTTTGATCTAAACTCAGTCCACATATATTTCCATTTGTATACAAAAATATATATTTATAGAAACAAATCAAAGGATTTTTAGTGTTTTTGGGGGGTTCTCATTCCAAGCTCCGGGTTCATGGAGTGGCATTTATTCCTTCATAAAATAATAACTCCAGGTGTACCCTTATTCCGGATAAAATCATCTACAAAATTTTTGTTTACTCCAATTTTTTAAGAGTAAGGAGGTATAATTTTGCGAAATAAGAAGAAAGATTTGTATATCAAAATAATAAATCGATTTTGGTTTGTTTGTGCGCCAGCTTTGCGCCAGAATATTGGTTGGATTCTGTGGTTAATATCTTACCAACGATTATTTAGATTTACATAGATAAAAGTTCAATTCGCGAATCGCGAATCGCGAATTAATTAATTTTGTATATTTGTCACTCGAAAAATGAGCATTACATGAAAAAACACAGCGGAATGCGGCCGCATGATATTGTAATATTACTAAAAATATTAGCCAGGGGGAACCGCGAATGGCTAATGAAAGACCTTTCATTTGAACTGGGTATCAGCGCCAGCGAAGTCAGTGAAAGCCTCCACCGGTCGGTCATTGCCGGTTTGTTATTCCCCGATAAAAAAAGACTGATGAAACTGGCTTTGCTCGATTTTCTTGAATTTGGCCTTCGCTATGTTTATCCACAAAAACCAGGTGCACTGGTACGCGGCATTCCAACGGCACACTCTGCACCACCATTGAATAATGTAATTGTCAGCGAGGAACCTTTTGTATGGCCTTACGAAGAAGGAAATGTACGAGGGCAGGCAATCGAACCGCTGCACCCCAAAGTTCCGGAAGCGTGTTTAAAGGATAATGAATTTTATCAACTTATGGCTTTGTGTGATAGCTTGCGGGTGGGAAAAGTTCGTGAAAAGAATATGGCCATCGAAGAATTAAAATGGAGGATTCAATGAAGAACACCCTAATAAACAAAAAGGCAGTAAAAACTATTGCAAAAGGGTTGGGCGAACTAAACACCCATGCGGTTTTTGTTGGTGGTGCTGTGGTAAGTTTGTATATCGACGACCCCGCAGCCGAAGATGTTCGACCTACCAAAGATGTAGATATCAGCCTGCAAATAGCCACTTTCTCTGAACTGGAAAGAATTCGGCAGTTGCTTACAGAAAAAGGATTTTTTCAAACGTCGGAAGACAATGTCATTTGCCGTTTCCGTTTTCAGGATATTAAGGTGGATGTTATGTCAACAAAAGCGGTGGGATGGGCACCTGCAAACCGCTGGTTTGAACCCGGATTCCATCATTTGCAAACCGTACATATTGATAAAGTGGAGGTAAAAATCCTTCGCCTGCCCTGGTTTTTGGCTGCCAAATTCGATGCATTTTTTGACCGGGGATTCAAAGATCCAAGAACCAGTCACGATTTTGAAGATATTGTTTACCTGCTGAATTACACTACAAACCTGGAAAAGTTAATTCTGAAAGCTGACCCTGATGTTCAACTTTTTCTGAAAAAAGCGTTCAAAAACATTCTTGAAAATCATGCTTTGCAGGAAGCAGTTATCGGAAATTTATTTTATGAAGACCAAGTGAAACGATTTGATAAAATAATTCAAACGCTAAATAATATCATTCATTCCATTCACTGAATTAAACGCCGTTGAGCATTTCATTATCCACCAGTTATGTGGTGTAAATCTATATGTACAGCATCCCGAAGAACCTCAGACCGGTTACAAAGGAAAATGGAAATATATTCCAACCAAATAAATTGTGGAGTAAATGAGGTTTTGGTAGAATAATATCGGGATGTGACCGGGGCATAGTAACATTCTGGTCACATCATTATATCGGAGCCATGGACAATGACCGGATAAAGGAAATTTATTCCTGTATTAAATGATGTGTGATGGTAAACTATGTTCTGAATTTTTGCGCCAGCTTTTGCGCCAGGAAAACCAATATTTTTTACTAATTTTGCCGTCACTCCGGCTTGTAGCTCAGTTGGCAGAGCAGCTGACTCTTAATCAGCGGGTCCAGGGTTCGAGCCCCTGCAAGCCGACTATTTTCTGTTTTGGCATTGGG
>JAAYJR010000468.1 GCA_012522835.1 Bacteroidales bacterium | reverse complement strand
GTACAATCCTATGTTCCGGGAGAACATGAAAAGATGCTCTATTCCCCGCGTATAATCACTTTATGGGAAAACAGCCTGTCAGCGGGAATATTTGATTTTGTTGTTGATCACCATTTTACAGCAGACCGTTTTTATAATGATAATTCATTACTCAAACCTTACCAGGTCCTGAATGCAAAAAGCGGAGTAAAGATTCCTGCCGGAAACGGACATCTGGGTATTCATCTGACTGTTAATAATCTGACAAATACCACTTATGAGCTTATCAGACTGTACCCGGTGCCGGGTCGTTACTGGTCAGTCAGAATAAACTATTCCTTTTAATATCTTTTAAAATCCATAATTATGAAAAAAATCAGATTTAAAATCCTGTTCCCTGCCTTTACTGCCATGTTTCATGCCTTGAGTATCATGTTTCATGCCTTGACTGCCATCTTTCCCGCATTTGTCCTGATTACAGTACTCCTGATGGCCTCATCATGTGAAAAGGTCGTGGATGAACCGCCTTTGACAATCAATAACCTTAAAGGTATATTTGTTGTGTGTGAAGGAATCTTTGGCCAGGCAAACGGTGATATCAGCTTTTATGATTCAGAGACCGGCCGGACGACGAAAAATCTTTACTACTCAGCAAATGGAGTGGAACCCGGCGATGTTGTACAATCATTTGCAATAGCAGACACTCTCGGATTTATTGTTGTAAACAATTCACAGAAGGTTACGGTGGTAAATATGAGGAATTTCAAAGTGGTTAAACACATTACCGGCTTTTCCTATCCGCGCAGTGTTGTCCGTGCCGGTGAAAATACGGTATATGTATCTGACGGAAACGGAACAGCAGATAATTTTATTTACAAAATAGACATACCGGCCCTGGAGATAAGCGGATCCCTCCCGCTAAGCTCAGGACCGGAAAAGCTGATAAGGGCAGATTCAAAAGTATATGCAGCAATTTCAGGCGGATGGAATAATGACGGCAACACGGTGATCCGGATCGATCCCCTTACCTTCTCGGTTACCAACACTTATACAGTAGCTTCAGCTCCCGTTGATATAGCGGCGGACAAAGACAATAATATATGGGCATACTGCAAAGGTGTTGCTGATTACACAAACTGGCCGGATGTAAGCTATAATGATGCCGGCATAAGCAGGATAAACATATCTGAAAACACAGTAAATACATTCCCGATTTCCAGCATGAGTTCTTCCGGGATCAGTAATATAGCGGCAGGAAAAGACGGCAGTACGATTTATTATCTCAACGATGCTCTTTATTCCGTGCCGGTAACTGCAACCGTATTACCGGAAAACAAACTTGCCGACCAGATGTTTTACGGTCTGGATGTGGATCCGCAGACCGGCAATATCGTCTGTCTGGATGCAGTTAATTCCAGGGCTGTTGTTTATAATACAGCAGGAGTGAAGCAATTTGAATTTGAAACGGCAAAGTTTCCCTGTTCTGTGGTTTTCAGCTATTAATAAACGACTGGCGGCTATTAAAAGTTTCAACAATTTCTTCTGTTTCAATCTCCTTCCCACTCCTCCGTCTTCTCCGCCATACCTACATGTCTTAAATTTCTCTTTTTACCTGTTTCGTGTGAACTTTTTACAGGATTTTTGGTTTTTTTATTATGAAAGAATAGAATCGTGAAATCAAAACCGGCCCATATAGTATTATTCTTTTTTGTTTTGCTGATGTCCGGTAAAGAGATGAAAAGTCAGGAAATCAGCTATATCAACATCCCTGATCTTGACAACATTCTGAAAGCACCGGAAAATAAACTATATGTAGTCAATTTCTGGACTACCTGGTGTGCACCGTGTATTTCAGAATTACCGGGATTCCAAAAAATATCAAAAGAATATGATCCGGAAAAAGTCAGATTTATAATGGTCAGCCTTGACTTGCCGGGTCAGGTTCAGAAA
The DNA here is from genome assembly GCA_012522835.1 of Bacteroidales bacterium. Taxonomy (GTDB): domain Bacteria; phylum Bacteroidota; class Bacteroidia; order Bacteroidales; family Prolixibacteraceae; genus JAAYJR01. The sequence continues at coordinate 1,288 of JAAYJR010000468.1, read as the reverse complement.
CAGCTCATTCCCTTTCTGAGAAAGAACATGATCACTCTGGATATTCGTGTTATGACCGACCTTGATTACAACGAATGGATTGAGAAAGTCGATCCTTCCTGGCAGGGTAATATTCCGGCAACATTGTTTTTCAACAATTCAAAAAAGGCAAGATATTTTCATACCGGTGAAATTGATGAATCCGGATTAAAAAAGGTCATTGACACATACACTTTGCCGGAGTAAGCAGACTCAAAAGTTTAACGAATCACTGAGTAAGCATTTGAGTAAGCATTTATAATCAGATACATACATTTAGCAGGAGTAGCAAAAACAAAAGTTTAACAAACCATTGAATTAATTATGTTAAATAAATTCAGATTATTATGAAAAAGTTAAGCTGTTTATACGCAATACTATTGATGGTATCCATCGCGGCAAAAGCTGCCGGGCCATATCAGACGGGTGACCATGCTTCGGATTTCAGCCTTAAAAATGTTGACGGGAAAATAATTTCTCTCACACAGTTTACGGATGCAAAAGGCTATATTGTAATGTTCATATGCAATACCTGTCCGATAGTCAAACACTATGAATCAAGAATTACCGATCTGCATAAAAAATATGCCGCTAAAGGTTATCCGGTAATTGCAATTAACAGTAACGATAAAATTATTTCCCCGGGCGATTCATTCGAAGAAATGCAAAAGCTTGCTGCTGAAAAGAAATTCGAATTCAATTATTTGTATGATGGAACACAGGAGGTTGTGAATAAATATGGAGCCACCAATACACCTCACGTATATATCCTGTCAAAAAAGGACGGAAATCATAAAGTTGAATACACCGGTGCAATAGACAATAATGTTGAAAATCCTGACCTTGCCGATAAAAAATATGTTGAGGATGCAGTAAATGCTCTGCTGAAGGGGGAAGAGGTGACAGTCACCAGGACCCGTGCTGTCGGTTGTACTGTCAAGCTAAAAAAGACATAAACATTCACTGAAATATAATACTCTCCTGAAACCGGATGCGGATCCTGCCGGACGGATTGCGCCCGGTTCTTTACATTTCATATGGAAAGAAAATGAAATTTCAGCTGATCAAAAGGTGAAAGTTTAAAAAAAAAAGTAATATTGCCTTAATTTCCTGGGGAAGGCTGCAGAAAAGCAGATATGCAGGGACCAGGATAAGTACAAATCACCAGGATCAGAAAATTTATATGTTCAGCAGAAGAAAATTTCTCAAATCCGGCCTTCTGGCAGCCGGCGGTATAACAGTATCATCCGGGGTTTCAGGCAGGGAATTC
>JAAYJR010000417.1 GCA_012522835.1 Bacteroidales bacterium | reverse complement strand
TTAGTGAGCACTCCGGGACTTCTGAAATTTATGAAGTAAAAGAATTTATTTTGTTTTTTGAAACTCAACCTGTGAGAAAAATAATTTTTAATAATTGTTTAAAAATTTATATATGAATGAATTAAGAATCGGAAATCTTTCAATTGCGATCCCCATAATACAGGGGGGCATGGGTGTTGGCATCTCATTATCAGGCCTGGCCGCCGCAGTGGCCAATGAAGGTGGTGTAGGTGTAATATCAAGTGCAGGGCTTGGAATTCTATACAGGAATTTTTCCGGAAATTATCTTGAAGCAAGTATTCACGGACTTAAGGAAGAAATACGCAAAGCAAAAGAGAAAACCCTTGGGGTGGTCGGAGTTAATGTTATGGTTGCCATGACAAACTTTGCGGATATGGTCAGGACTGCCATTTCTGAAAAAATAGATATTATTATAGCCGGAGCAGGATTGCCCCTTGACTTACCCTCATTTTTAAAAAATGACAGCATCACAAAACTTGTTCCGATAGTTTCTTCGGCCAGGGCAGCCAGGCTGATCTGTGAAAAATGGAAAACCAACTATGATTATCTTCCCGATGCAGTTGTGGTAGAAGGACCAAAGGCAGGCGGCCATCTTGGCTTTAAAGAGGACCAAATTGGAGATAATAATTATACTCTTGAAAAACTTGTTCCTCAAATCGTTAATGAACTGAAACCGTTCGAGGAAAAATTCAATAAACCTATTCCGCTTTTTGCAGCAGGGGGAATTTATACAGGTGCAGATATTAAAAAAATTATGGAACTGGGGGCTTCCGGGGTCCAGATGGGAACCAGGTTTGTTACCACACATGAATGCGACGCTTCTCAGGGCTTTAAGCAAGCATATCTTGATGCAGCTGAAAAGGATATTGAGATAATAAAAAGTCCTGTCGGGATGCCGGGAAGAGCAATCATTTCGAATTTTATCCAAAAAATGCAAGATGGGAAAAAACATCCCAAAAAATGTCCATATAAATGTATCAAAACATGTGACATTGACAAAAGCCCATATTGCATAATACTTGCACTTATAAATGCACTAAAAGGAAATTTCGATAGTGGTTTTGCTTTTGCCGGCAGCAATGCTTTCAGAGCAAAAAAGATATCTTCTGTTAAGGATCTTTTTCAATCTCTGCTGAAAGAATACAGAGCTTCTTAAATAACACATATCATTGTATCAGATAATATTATAATTCAATTGACCATTCTCTTTAGTTATTGCAGCTTAAACTGTTAAAAACAGAGGATAGACATATTATCAGTTTAGCCGGATGGCTCCGCCATTTTTTTCAAATTATTTTGAGAAAAATAATGTATTTTTGAATAAAAATAACTAAATCAAAATGGTATCAGATAAAAATGAATTAATCAACTCCGTTGCGACTCCTGACAACATAAATCATCTTCTGACAGGGTATGCTGAGGCTGATATTTCTCCTAAGCCTGGTATGTAACAGACAAGCGTATACTTAAAAGTTTTCCACAAATCATTTCATGATCCATGTAAGGTTAGGGCTGCGGTTTTTGATGAGGGAATGGAACAGATAGCAATTGCAGGCATTGATGCTTATTCAATTCCCAGGCAGCTCCTTCTTTCTGTTCGCAGGAAGGTGCAGGAACAGTGTGGGATTCCGTCAGAGGCAATTTTAATAGCCGCTTCTCACTCCCATTCATCAGGACCAATAGGCACTGTCTTTCAGGGTGATTATGACCACGCTGACCCACTGGTGCAGTCACTGGCTTACGAGAAGTCGCCAAATGCTGACCCTGAATATCTGAAACTTGTTGAAACCAGTTTAATAGCTACAATCTGCAGAGCTCATAAGATAAGAGAAGAATCTGAATCAGGGGCAGGAACAGGGATTGAGGATAAAGTATCTTTTAACCGCCGTTTCCTTATGAAAAACGGAATGACAATCACTCATCCCGGACAGGGAAATCCTGATATTGTAAAATGTGCAGGGCCTGCAGATCCTGAAGTGGGCGTTATAGGCACATGGAACAGGCAGGGTAAATGTATTGGCTGTATCGTAAATTTTGCCTGTCATCCTACCACAAATCCCGGAGGTATCTCTGCTAATTATATTTTTTATCTGGAACGGACAATCCGGGGAGCTATGGGCCCTGATTGCATAGTGGTATTTCTCAGAGGTGCCAGCGGAGATATAACTCAGGTAAATAATATGAGTCCCTATTCAAATCCAAAAGGAGAAGAATGGGCACGTATTGTTGGTGGACGTATAGGTGCAGAAGCGGCAGAGGTACTGCTGAATATGCCTCGCGGGACGATAACACCTATTGATGTAAAATCAAAGGTTATGGAAATAAAGAGACGGCCTCCGGATCCGGAGCGTGTTAAACGATGCTACGAAATTGTTAAACAACCACCGGAAAAAGCAGGAATGACAGAATGGACATTTGCAAAAGAGATTGTCATGCTTGATGCGATAATGCAAAAAAAACCGGCACAACAGGTTGAAGTCCAGGCTCTGCAGATAGGACCTGCTGTATTTGTCGGCAATCCGGCTGAATTGTTCTGCCAGTTTGGCCTTGATATAAAAAATCAAAGTCCTTTTAAATTTACCTTCCCTGTATCATCAGCAAATGGCTCAGTCGGATATTTACCCACTGCAGAAGCTTTTGGTCCAAATGGAGGAGGCTATGAAACCCG
>JAAYJR010000453.1 GCA_012522835.1 Bacteroidales bacterium | reverse complement strand
GTCGGCTAAATCCGTCGGCAATGGATAAGGCTTCGATGTATAGCAGCTGGTTAGTTCAATGCCTTATCTATTGCCGTTCGCTTGAGCGAACGGATGCATAAAAATGCAGGGAATTTTATTAAATAGCCATGCCCCTGATCCGTCGGCGGCAATGGATAAGGCTTCGATGTATAGCAGCCTGATTGTTCAAGACCTTATCCCTTGCCGTTCACTTCAGTGAACGGTTTATTTCAGGATAATAAGTTCATTAATTTCCCTGCTGATCTCTCCGGATAAGCGGTTCCAGTCAGGAATGTCTTCATAGATATCATCGCAGTAGAGTTTATCCCTGCCTGCTGCAGCAGCATATTTAATTGCTGATTCTGGACTTTCACCATCGAGAACAGCCGACAGAAAAGCAGCTACTGCCGTATCGCCGGCCCCGGAGGCATGCTTCATTTTTGAAGGGTCCGCAGGGTAAGCATTGCACCATATTTCCCTGTTATTCCAGTCAGTATTGGACAGCCGGGAATTTATAATTGCTGATGAAGCATCTCCTGTGAGCAGGTAAATGCCCCGTTTTCCCATCTTGATCATCAATATTTTCACACCGGATTTAATTATTTCCTCCCCGGTTTCCCTTATGAGATTTTCTGGGACAATATCAATAATATCGCTGTCTGCTGCCCGGTCTTTTAATTCTTTATACTTATCAGGTGCAATTACAGCAAGGAGCTCCTCAAGGCTTGGAACAAAAATATCAACAAATGGCAGAGTTGCTTTCATTATTTCCGGCCAGTTGACTTTTCCTGCTTCGCTGTCAGGGTCAGGCAGACTCAAATCTAAAGAAGTAATGACGCCCGTTTTTTGAACCTCTGAATACATGCTGACCAGCTGATTCCCGCCATTTATTATGAACTGTTTCAGGAGGGGAGGGTAGCCAAAATGAAATAGCCTGGCCATCCCGGCCTTTTCAAAGTCTATATGGCTTTTATCGAAGATCTGGTTGCATCCCGGTGATTCAAGGAATATCCGGTCCACCCCCGGAGGAGCCAGAACCACACTATAAGCTGTCCCGGCATCATCAACAGAGAGGATCCCTTCGTGAATGCCATAATCCCTGAACTTTTCAGCAGCAATGCGGCCTATAGAATCGTTTCCAAGAAGTCCGTTGAGATATACATTTTTACCAAACTTCTTCATTGCCAGTCCGGTGTTAGGCACCAGCCCTCCTAAAACAAAATCCAGTCCCTCTATCTCTATCAGCTTCCCCGGTTTCAGGATATCGTTTATGTTACCGGCGGCTTTATGTTTTTTAAATGCAGGGATCAGGTCCACACATGTATATCCTGCTATTACAGCATCATATTTTTTATTGGTCATCATACAACCCTTATTCCGGTCAAATGACAAAACTCTTTTAATGCATCTGTATAATCCCCGTAAGCAATGATATAGTGCTGTCCCGAGATTTTCTGAGCAAACTCTTCAACCGGAGAATCTGTGAATATCTCCAGGCTCGGCAATTGTGGTGCAGGGTAGTCCCATCCCGCTTCTTCCCATTTTCTCAGTTTTCCTTCTCCCCTGCAAATATGCATTGTATAATTTTTGCCTGTATTTGAGAGTCTTGCCAGGGTGAGTTCTCCTGTTTTCATTGTGGAAATATTCAGCAATCCCCCTCCAATATTACCAAAAGCGGCAGGCTTGACTTTAACCACACCATCAGTTACCTCTTTGGGAACGAAGTCGGGCACCCCCATCAGCACACTCATTTCAAAGAATTCATAAAATTCGAGATACGCTGCACACTGACCTGTAACACTTTTCACAACCAGCTGAGTAACAGCACCCATAGCGTCATTTTCGGGGATAGTACATAATTTCATTTCATCCGACAGCAACATAAATATCATGGCAGGAGGCAAATCAAGAATTTTTTTCATACCATCAACATCGATAAGTGATATTGCATCAAATCTGTTTTTTTCAGCAATCTGTTTTATTGACAGGTAATAGGCAATTCCCTTTTTCAGCATGCTCTCATCTGCCTCCTTTTCAAAAGCCCATTCATTTTTTATCTTTTCAAGCACCCTGTTAATCTCTGCATCGTCAATAGTTTTTGATATCTGCAACATCTCCAGCATTTCGAAAAATTCAATTTCTGTTCCCAGCTTTTCTTTAAGCGACAGGCCTTCATAGAGAGTATTATATAATTTCATGTCGCGGAAACCCATCATACCCACTTTGGTTTGCCTCATGCCTTTTACTGCCGATGAAGCTGCGAGGAAATTCTCGATTTTGTTGAGAGGGGAAGGTTTGCCAATTATATTATAGACATATTTAAACCTGTACCCAAGATCTGCAAAGACTTTACGAAGGGCAGTAGTTCCGGCCTGCGGGGCAGGGGTGACCACTCTGCCGTTTTCTATGGTTCCTGCAAGACCCCATAAGATCATTGGCTTGTCCCTGTACTCTTCTGTTATTGATATGACAGCATGGGAAGGGATCCAGCCGGCAAGGCAAATTATCAAAGAGTCAAATTCCTTATTTTTAAGGTCATTCAAAGCCCTGTTGATATCATTTCCATCAGGATCATCAGTTACATGATCTGTAGAAACCACTTCAACGCCAAGGGAAATTACTTCATTCCTTGCCTTCAGGCACATATCTTTTATTAACTCCTGCGGAGAATTTACCTCTCCAAATCCTACAAAAGCTGTTTTAATTGAATTATTTATCATCGGTTTATTTTTTTATAATTTAAAATTCCCAGGAATATTATATAGCACATGCAAAGCATGGGTACTACAAATGAAAAAGTTATATTGACATTGTCGGCTACTATCCCCATAATCATCGGGATGAATGTACCCCCGACGATCATAGTAACCATCAGTCCGGATAGTTCATTTTGATACTCAGGCATATTGTCAATCGAAATTGAGAATATCAGCGGAAAGATATTTGCAAATCCGAATCCTACCAGGATAACACCTGCCAGTACAAGAAACAGAGTGTTTGCGAATAGTATAACAAATACACCGGCCAGTGCCAGTATGCCAGTCATGACAAGTAGCCTGGGGGGTGCAATGAATTTCATAATGGACGACCCGAAGAACCTGCCGAGAAATATCGGCAGATAGAAGAGTGACCAGCTTATCAGAAGGCTTGCTTTTTCGAGCGAGAACATATATTTATCAGTCAGGAGAATAGGAACATGTGAAGCCACTGCTATTTCAACCCCGCAGTAGATAAATATTCCCATCACCATAGCAAGCACATAACCGTTTTTCATCAGAGTAAGGCATGATTTCACGGTTGCATGGTGCGTCTTCACCTGTCTGACCTCACTTATTTTTGATAAATTCAGCCAGAGAAAAGCTGACAGCACTATGATTGCATAGACAGGAAAAATTATACTCCAGTCAAGTCCGAAAAGGTTGAACATGAATGTCGGTAATAAAAATCCCAGGGATGAACCTATTGTGATAAAAGATTGTGCCCTGGAGAGGTTTTTAGAGTAGTGACCGTCCTCTGATATATCACGGATAAATGGATTTCCTCCCACTTGCATGATTGCCCCGCCACCACCAATAAGCAACACAGCCAGAAGGATCACGTAAAACTGTCCCATTGATCCGGTATTAACAACCATATTGCCATACATACCCGAGAGAACAGGAATAACGAGGCCGGTGAACATGATTAGAAGTCCCATATTTATGATAAATACCTTACCCTTTTTATCTTGTATGACACCCATCGGGACCGATAACAAACCGAACATCAGGTAGCCGAGGAAGGGCAGCAGGGCAGCCATGGTAATTGACAGGGTAAAAGATTCACGGGCAAGGCTGACCATTGGTCCTGCTGCATCAACCATACCCATTGACAGAAAGATCAAATATACCGGCAAAAATTTTTTTAAACTCATTATCTGTTTTTTAGCGGATTGTTAATTGGTAATTATAATTGTATCTGTAATCCTTATGTCTTCAGCAGAAGCGCCGACCATTATGTTGAATTCTCCCGGTTCAACAACATATTCCATATTTTTATCCCATAGTCCGAGTTCATTGCACGGGATAATGATCTCTGCATTTACTGTTTCTCCCGGCCTGATATTTATCTTTTTGAATCCTTTCAGCACCTTCAGTGGTGTAGTTACTGAGCTGATCTTATCATTAATATAAACCTGCACCACCTCCTTACCTTCCATGGCTCCGGTATTTTTTACAGAAACAGAAAGTTCAATATTATCAGTTTCTGTTAAAATTTTTTTTCTGATTTTCAGATCCGAATATTCAAAATCAGTATAACTAAGTCCGTAGCCAAACGGGAAAAGAGGGGCAGTTGACGCAAATACATAGTCTCTGCCTGGTTTTTCGGGTGTTCCCGGACTGCGGTAATATCCTCTCCCTGTTGGCTTGTAATTATATACCACAGGGACATGTCCCACACTTTGCGGTACCGACACAGTGAGCCTGCCTGAGGGGTTCACTTTTCCAAATATAATACCGGCAACGGCATTGCCGCCTTCTGAACCCGGATACCAGGCTACTATTATCGCAGGGATATTTTCCTTTTCCCATTTAATAGTGTATGCACGCCCGTGCAGCATCACCAAAACAACAGGTTTTCCTGTTTTATGCAGAACTTCTATCAGCTCCTGCTGTACGCCGGGATGTTTCAGTTCCGAACGGTCATAACCCTCTCCGCATGTAGGGTAAGCTCCCTGTTCTGCCAGCTCTCCCCAGCCGGTTCCTGCCAGCGACATACTTGTGCCTCCTGTTACAAGAATAACTATATCGCTTTTTTCCGCTGCCTCCACTGCACGGGGAAATCCGCTTTTATCAGGGTCAGTAATTCCGCACCCTTTGGCATAATTTACAGTGACCCTGCCTTCAGTTAAATTTTTGATCCCCTCAAGGATTGTAACCCCTGTTGCATTGTCCTTTGTTATACTATAGTCACCATACTGGACCTGGTCTGCATTCGGACCAATCACGGCTATCGACTTAAGAGCAGATAAGTCCAGCGGCAATAAATTGTTATCATTTTTCAGCAATATGATCGATTCACTGGCAACCTGATGTGTCAATTTTCGTGATTCTCCGGTATTTATAAGCCCTGACAGGTTAGCAGGCGCCTTATAGGGCTCATCGAACAGTCCCGCTTTGAATTTAACCCTCAGTATGTTTCCTGCAGCTTCATCAACAAGGGCTGCAATATTTTCATCATTCTTAGCCAGGTTTATAAGTTCGGAATATGCATAATTGCTGCCTTCCTGGTCAACACCCGCTTTCAGGGCAACAATTGCTGTTTCAGCTTTTGTTGAGGTCAGCTTGTGCCTGTTATGTATCATATTGACTGCCCCGTAATCGGCAAATACATATCCGTTAAAACCATACTCTTTTCTTAGGATTTCTCTCAGCAGGGTTTCATCGGCATGGACGGGAATGCCGTTTACTTCATTATACGCCGGCATCACAGAATAGATATTAGCCTCCTTTACCGCCTTTTTAAAGGGATAGAGGTGTAGGTCCCTTAGGTCCCTGGGGCCTGTTTCCACAGGGGCAATATTAATACCTGCAGCAGGAGTTGAATAACCGACATAATGTTTGGCGGTGCTCATAATATGGTGCTCAGGTATCCGCTCTTTAGTTATTTCGGGATCACCCTGCATCCCGGTTACAAAAGCTTTACCCATCTCTGCCACATGGTACGGATCCTCTCCGAAGCACTCTTCCACTCTTCCGTACCTGGGATCCCTGGCCAGGTCAAACAGGGGAGCAAAAAACTGATCACAACCTGTCAGCTTTGCCTCGCGTGCCATTACCTCTGCCATCTTTTTTATCAGTTCCGGGTTCCATGTGCTGCCCTGGCCTATTGATTGAGGAAATATAGTTGCATCATAAGCAAGCTGTCCGTGAATGCCACCCAGTTCAACCTGTATGGCCGGAATTCCCAACCTGGTTTTTGTCCTTAGATACCTGTCGGCTGCCTCTGAGAACTTGGCAATTCCTTCAACATCAATAGGTTTATCTGTAAGGTCATTCCACCGGGGAGGGTCAAGGCAGCCTATGCTTTCTCCTTTGAAAAGCTGTTCCAGCGACTCCTCGGTGATGTTACCTTTACTGTCCTGCTTCAGTTCTGCAAGACTGACCTTTAGCATCTGGTTAACCTTTTCTTCAATAGTCATCCTGTCAAGCAGGTCTTTTACCCGCTCCTCTGTTTTAAGGGCAGGATTTTGAAATGGGAAAGGTTGTGCAACTGTCTCTGCAGCAGTGAAGAGATAAAACAGTATAATTGTCAATAATGGGTTCAGGGGATTTTTATGTGAAAGCATACTAAATTTCGTTAATGGTTATTATTGCATGGACCTGTTAATTAATTCCAGGGTTTTTTCAACCAGTTCCCGGCCTCCTTCAGGACCTATCAGGGTGCTTGCTGGTTCAGCGCCGTATGAACCTCCAACGGTGGACCGGTAAGGAGGCAGATAGCCGTATGAACCATTGGAAAGCTGGATAAGAAATGTCTGAATTGCAGGGCTTCGTGCTTTCATTCTCATTCCATAATCGAGGTAAAGCTCAAAAGGATTAGTTGCCATCACAATATCTCCTATTCTCAGTACATTGATCTCAACAGGCATCCGGGGTTGAACTTTTTCCAGTTCATATCTCTCCTTTACGCTCTTGCCTCTTGCCAGTCTTCTGTAAGTATTGGTTATGTTGCTGTACCACCTTGGTTGATTCTTGATTTCAGGATTTTCTTCTATCTCCTTTAAAAGCTGATTGTACTTCTCTTCCCACTGTTTTGATTCGTTAACCGCTTTATTTACATCCTCCATACTAATGAGCCTTCTTGACAGCTCTACAATTTCTCTCTGATAGCTGATTTTTGGGTTCCATTCAATATTATCTTTCATATATGGCAGCACAGAGGTTACTGCATCTGCAATGCGGACTGCTATTTGTTGTCTCCTGCCCATTTTGCCTCTCCCAATCTGAAGGCTGTCAACTCCCATTAACTTCTGCATTCTGTATTCCGCAGCTCCACAGGTCATTAAATGTGGTGACTGGTCACCTGCCGCACTAGCCTGGGGAAGTATAAAGAGTTCATTACCAAGTCTTTTACGCAGTTCCTGCCTGGTGTCATGCCAAAAATCTGCACTTATCTTATACATACTTTCAGTAGCCTGTGAAGGACATGCAATATTAATAACAGTACCAGTCAGGTTGCCGTTAATATCCCATGTATATAACAGGTTAACAGAGTGATCTTCGTATCCTTCTATATGGCTGAACTCCTCTCTGTTGGTATTCCCGTACATAACCGACTTACCAGCGTAGTCCACCTGCAGCCGGTTATGACCTACCACCGCATGTCCCAGTCCGAAGCTTATTCCGCCAGGTTGCCGGCCGGTCCATGCATCTTTAACTGCAACTGCTATCTTTTCTGTCATAAACTCCAGGTAGGCTGAAGGGGCCATAACATCAAGAGCAATTCCATATTTTGATTTTGTGTCATCTTCCTCACCACAGAGCGGGGCAGTATGTGTGTGGGTTGCATTCATTATGATCTTTTCGGTATCCAGTTCAGGTAATGAGGCCTCTAGCTTCTTTCTTACACCTTCGATCATTTCCTTTCCCACACTTACCATGTCGCAGCTTATTAATACCGCACTTTCAGATGAGGGTGATTCAATTACAAGGACAGTTGCTGTCACCGGATCCAAAACCCCCTCTGATATTCTTGCCGGAAACTGTCCCCGCAAGTCTACCGGCTGGTCAGGGGTAATATCTGTTGATGACCAGCCTAAAAGAATAGTTGTTTCAGGTGAAAGTTGTGCTGTTTTATCTGTCTCCCGGCTGCATCCTGTAAATATTGAAGCTATCAGTACAGATAATATCATTAACAACTTTATTGATTTAGAGAATTTTATCATAGTTGTTGTTTTTTATAATTATAAATCCTGGATAAGGTAATACATTGACTGGAATTCTTTTCCTATTTCGAAGCTGAAAACGCCATCTTTGTATTCAGAAGGAATATAACCGGTAATTACTCCCTGCGGATTCACTGACATTACCCGCAGCCTTGTTTTATCTGTTTTTATTTTAACGACAGCTTCGATTATTTCAACTTGTATGGGACCATGACCGGGATCCAGCTGCCGTGTTCTGTCCTCATTGTATTTACTATCGGTATTTTCTGCTCTTCCCACGGCTGTGAGCAGCATATTGGAAGAGCTGTTGATGGGTTCATCAGTCAGCGAGCTGACAGCAACAGTTGCAAAATCGGTCTTTACATTAATTGATAGATC
>JAAYJR010000286.1 GCA_012522835.1 Bacteroidales bacterium | reverse complement strand
TCTGCCAGTTCAGCATTTCTTGCAGCTATTACGGCAGCCCTCTCCTCTTTCTTTTTAGTTTCAGCAGCCAACAATTTTCTCATTTCTGCATCAACTTCACTTTCAATGCTTTCTTTTTTGGCACGGATTTTTGACTCTTTCTCTGTAAACCATTCTTCAAGTCTTCTCTGAGCTTCCTCCTCGTCGAACGCTCCTTTTTTCACTCCACCCATCAGGTGTTTTTTATAAAGGACACCCTTGTAAGACAAAATTGTTCTAACGGTGTCAGTTGGTTGTGCGCCTTTTGTAAGCCAGTCATAAGCTTTGTCAAAATCGAGATCTATAGTAGCAGGATTTGTGTTCGGATTATAGAAGCCAATCCTTTCAACGTACCTGCCATCTCGTGGCGCCCTGCTATCAGCTACCACAATGTGGTAGTAAGCATAACGTTTGCGGCCATGCCGCGCTAATCTCATTTTTACCGGCATATAATTATTAATTTTAAATAACGAGGCGCAAAGATAGTATAAAAATCTGTTTTAAAAACTGCCAATAAGACTTTTCTACTTTATTCTGTCAGGATTTTTTTTGACATAATCACCCCAATTCCTGTACTCTTTTGATTTTTTAAACCTGCCCTGCTGAATAAAGTGACATATCGCCACAGCTATTGCATCACTTGCATCCAACCCTTGATCAAGATCAGCGAGATTGTAGACTTTTTGAAGAAAATAAGCTACCTGTTCCTTTGATGCCCTCCCCATTCCCGTAATTGACTGTTTGACCAGTAAAGGGGCATACTCATGAATAGGAACGGAATAATGCAGGGCTGCAGCCATTATCACCCCCTGTCCTCTGCCAAGTTTAAGCATTGACTGTACATTCTTACCGTAAAAAGGTGCCTCAATGGCCATGACATCAGGACGGTACTCTTCCATAAGATGCAATGACCGTTCATGCAAATGCTTAAGCCTCTCATAGTGATTGGCAAACCTCCCCGGCACAAGGGTTCCCATATTCAAAATTACAGGTTTGTTATCCCTTATCTCCACCAGACCATAGCCGGTAACTGTTGTACCGGGATCTATACCCAATATTCTAATTGCCTTTTGTTGCATGCAAAGCACCGTTTGTTTTATCCAGCCGCTGAATAAAAATACCGGCCACAATAAATATTAATCCTGTAAAGGTAGTCAGGAACAATGTCTCTTTCAAAATTAACCTTATAAAAATCAAAGAAAGAAATGGTGTAAGAAAAATCAGGTTGCCTGTTTTTGCATTATTCGAACTAAACTGCATTGCCTTCATCCAAAATATATATGTAATGCCTGTTTCAAAAATTCCTGCGTAAATAGCTGCAAAAAAACTGATATCCCAATTAACCCGGAAATCAGAGAAAAGGATCATTATTATAGTGAGAAGTATTAATCCTGAAAAAAAGTTCAAAAAGAGTTTTATAAGGGTATCTCCCCGGTTCCTGACATTTAGTATCCAGTATAAAGCCCATAAAAACGAACTTCCAAGAGCAAGCAGAACTCCCGTTAAACTGGTTTGCCTGAAACCATCTGTCCCGCCCTGCAGAGAAATAAATACCACTCCCAAAAAACTGATAAAAAGTCCGGCAATGCTGAGCCTGCCAATCTTTTGTCCTAACATTGGCACTGAGAGAAAAGTTAATACAACAGGCCATACCATGTTTACAGGCTGGGCAACCTGGGCTGGCAAAAGTGAATAGGCTTTAAACAGAACAATATAATATGCGGCAGGATTAACAGCTCCGAGCATCAGGGAATAAAGTACATCCTTCCGCGACTGGCTAAAAAGTTGCATAAATTTGCCCTGAAGCAGTAACAGGATCAGAAGTATTAAAACAGTCACGGCAGATGCATAAAAAATGAGCTGAATGAAGTCCAGGCTTCTCAGGGCTATTTTAAAGGCAGTAGCTACGGTTGACCAAAACAAAACGGCAAGGCCGGCATAGAGATATACTTTCTCAGTTGATCTCATCGGGTACACTCTCCTCTATAAACTCTTCCTCCGCAGGGTGACCGGTTTCATCCGGATATTGTTCCCTCAACTCCCTGAATTTTTCTCTTGACTCTTCTATAAAAACACTTCCGGGATGCATAGTAAGCATTTCCCGGTATAACTCTTTTGCTTCCTCTTTTTGGCCTAGTTTATAATTATATAACTCTGCAAGCATATACAGAGCATCATCGGCAAGTAATTCATAACTAAATTCAGCTCTTATCTGCTCCAGATACTCTGCTGCTTTTAAATAATTATTTCTGTCAATTTCAATTTTCGATTTTCTGAAAAGTATATCGTCAACCAGAACATGGTAGGGGAATAAATCTGCAAGTGAATCAAGGGTTGCTAAAGCCAGCGAATCCCTATTCCTGAAAAAAAGAAGGTCAGCACGGGCAAACATCTGCAGGGGAACTGCTGTTGTATCCAGATTGAGATTATTCCCTATCAGCATTGAGAGTTCCATAGCATCATTTGCCGTAAACCTGGAGGTACTGCCCTTAAGCACGTCCAGCTGCGCTTTGGCCCAACTGAAGTTACCCATATAATAGCCAAGCGTGGCTTTTTTAAGCTTTACCTCATCTGCCAGTTCATTATTTTTGTTTTCGTCAATTACCTGGGAGTATAATAGTACTGCTTCCCACTGGTCATCTATATAAACATATATATCAGCCATTTCAGTTTTTATGATGCCTGATTCCTCCGGCTTAAGTCCGGGTATTTTGAGCCCCTTTTCTAAAATGGAAATCGCATTATCAGTTTCGCCAAGATAGAAAGCCAGCAGATGACTGTATTCCCTTATCATATTGAGAGTTGAGGCAGAATAACCTAAAAGTTCCAATCCTTTTTCAAATTGACCAGCAATAACTCTTCCATCCTCTTTATTGTCAGAATTCTCATTAATATACTGAAGATAAGAAGCATGGATATTTTGTAAAAAAGCCTGCTGATAGAATGGGCTTTCTTTGTCTTTTAATATCAGGTAATCGTAAGCCTTCTTTGCTTCACCATACATCTGATTATTCATGGCAAGATTTCCCAGCTGAAATATTTGTGCATCCTCACCGCCTGTACGGCGATCAAGAGCAATTGACTGCCTTAGAGCTCCTGCAAACTGTTTATCCTGCAGTAAAAACCATATCAACAACCGGTTATAACCTGTAACATCAGGCTCTGCCTGAATGCGTTTTAAAACCTGTTGCCTGAAACCGTCGCGAAAGTCATCATTTACGTCAATCCTCAGGGCAGAGGCAAGACTGCTTTCGATGCGTCTCAGTTGTTTTTCATCTGACCTGATTAGGTCGAGATACTCCTCCATCATTTTTTCGTAAGAGCGCAGGTACATATAAACCCTTGCAAGTTCATAACTGAACTGTTCCTGTGGTAAAACCTGCCTGCCTCTGAGATATACTTTTTCTGCCCATTCATATTCTGCCCATTGTAAAAAATTATTGGCAGCTATCAAATAATTTCCTTTACTGGCCGGAATAATATTCAATGCTTCACTGTATTTTGATTCAGCCTCCTCATTCCGGTTTTGAGCTTTTAACAGATAACCCCAGTTTATTAAAAATCCGGGATTAGGAGTTCGTTGTTTTTTTATTTCATTTTTTATCTGAGCTTCAGCCTCCTCATATCTCGTTAACTCGATCAGGGAGTTCATAAACAATCTGAAAAAATAATTATTCCCGGTAAGTTTATATACCTCCAGAAGCAGTGGGGTCGCTTTTTCATAGTCGCCTGACTTATAATAAGACAACGCAAGGCTGGAGTTTGTCTGAATCTCCTTTTGCCTGTTTTGTGCAACAGTTATGTTTATATTAAGTATCAGTAATAATATTACCGGCAGATATTTCATATACTCAAATAATTTTCAATGGTATCATTTGTAGCTCGCATATGCTTTAACCATCCCCCTGGGTCCCGGTTTTAACCGGGATGCTCGTCTTATGCGAAAAAAATTTTTGTACAAGTTACAAAAATAACACCTAAAACCATTAATCGATATATTTTATCCCCTTTTGAAACCGAAAGGTTAAATTTTGACAATTTTTAATATTTGTGAATTATAGATGTTAGAATTACTTTTGCATAAAATAATTATTAATATGGATGATGAGCTGAAAGAAAGGCAAAGATTGCCCCGGTGGATGAAAATGAAATTGCCAAAAGGAAAAAATTATCCCAAAATAAAAAACCTGGTAAATGTGCATGGCCTCCACACAATTTGCACCAGTGGTAATTGTCCCAATATAGGAGATTGCTGGAACAGGGGAACAGCCACGTTTATGATTTTGGGAGATATCTGTACCCGTAGTTGTAAATTTTGCGGAGTGAAATCAGGTAAACCTCTCCCCCCCGACAAGAATGAACCGGCAAAAGTAGCCGAATCAGTTAAAATAATGGGACTGAAACATTGTGTTATTACTTCGGTCGACCGTGATGACCTGCCTGATCAGGGTGCGGGTATTTGGGCACTTACTATAAAAGAAATAAAAAAAATTAACCCTGAAACAAAAATTGAAGTTCTGATACCAGACTTCAGGGGCGATAAGAATCTTATAAAACAGGTACTGGACGCCGGTCCGGATGTGATATCTCACAACCTTGAAACAGTGGAAAGGCTGACCCCGGAGATCCGTTCAGCTGCAAAATACCGGCGGAGCCTTGATGTACTGAGGTTTATTGCAGAAAATAATAAAATTGCGAAATCGGGAATAATGCTCGGACTTGGTGAAACAAAAGCGGAAATATTGCAAACAATGGACGATCTGAGGAGTGCCGGGTGTAAAGTTATGACCATAGGGCAATACCTTGCCCCTACAAAAAATCATATTCCCGTAGTTGAATATATCAGGCCGGAACAATTTGACCAATATCACGATGCCGGAATTGAAAAAGGTTTTTCTTTTGTTGAAAGCGCACCTCTTGTGAGGAGTTCATACAGGGCTGAAGCACATGTAAATGCCTGATCACAACTTCTAATTTGCGGGTATATGAATTTAAGAACTCTTTATTATTTACTGCCTCCTAAAATGAGGTTGCTGGCCAGGAAAGTATACTATTTACCTGAAGATACCTATTTAAAAGTTTCAGGTAAAAAAAAGAGAATGGTTCCCGATAAAGGTGATATATACATCGGGTCAGGTGATTTTATAGAACAGGGAATTCATCACCTGGATCTGCTGAGAAAATATGCAGGACTTAAAAAGGACCATGAAATTCTGGATATCGGCTGCGGTATTGGCAGAAGCGCTGTCGCTCTCACAAACTTTCTTAACAATGAAGGTAAATACGAAGGATTTGATGTCGTTGAAAAAGGGATAAAATGGTGCAAAAAAAATATAAGCAGCATTTTTTCAAATTTCAACTTTCATTATATACCGTTAAAAAACGATCTTTACACAACAGCCGGTAAAAGACCGGAGGAGTTCATCTTCCCATATCACGATAACCGGTTTGATGTGGTATTTCTCTTTTCTGTTTTCACACACATGCAGGAATCAGAAACAGACCATTACCTGCATGAAATTTACAGGGTGCTCAAACAGGGGGGGACCTGCCTGGCTACTTTCTTTATTTTCAATGAAAAAGAGGAAAAATATATATCGGAATCAAACTCTTTCAGTTTCCCTTTTAAAAAGGAAGGTTACAGGTTAATGGATCAAAATGTAAAAAGTGCGAATGTTGCTTTCAATGAACAACATATTCTGAACATTATTAAAGATAAAGGGTTCAAGATTACAAATATTGTTAACGGTTACTGGAAAAATATTGACAATAAAAATGAGCTGACAGATTTCCAGGATATTATTATTATGAATAAATAACCAATCAGTTATATTAAAAATGGCAGACTTTAATTACACAGACCTCGGTGTCAAAGATTATAAATCCTGCTGGGACTACCAGGAAAAATTGCTTTCAGAAATTACAGAGGACAAAAAAAAGCTGGGTAAACCCTCTGCAAAAAATCATTTCATATTAGTTGAGCATCCTCATGTCTATACTTTGGGGAAAAGTGGAGATGAAAAAAATCTGCTGGCAAATGAGGAATTTCTAAAAAAAATAGAAGCAACCTATTTCAGAATAAACAGGGGAGGAGACATAACATACCACGGTCCGGGCCAGATTGTGGGTTATCCTATAATTGACCTTGAGTATTATCAACTGGGTGTAAGGCAGTATATAGAAAAGATGGAAAATGCCATAATTGAGCTGTTATACGAATTTGGTATTGAGGGTAATCACAAAGAAGGGGCCACAGGGGTGTGGCTTGAAGCTGAACATCCTGTGAAGGCACGTAAAATATGTGCAATAGGGGTTCGTGTGAGCCGTTATGTCACCATGCACGGTTTTGCCCTGAACGTAAATACCGACCTGAAATATTTCAGTTATATAAATCCCTGCGGTATGACTCTTGGAGTCACCTCCATCCAAAAGGAATCGGGAAGGGAAATTTCTACAGAAGAGGTAAAGACTTTATTAAAAGAGAAGTTTAACAAATTATTCTGATAACATCATGTTCTTCAAAGCTAAATTAATACCCACCCTAAAAGGAATGATCAGCGGGTTATTATTAATACTCGCCTCAGTCATTATTTGTCCTTTTAATGTATCCGGACAGACGGAAAATGACAATGAACCATTTCCCATTACTGTATTGAGTTACAACCTCAGATTTGGAGAACTGGCTTCTTTAGAACAGTTCGCAGAATTTATAAAAATGGAAGATCCGGATGTGATAGCTTTACAGGAGGTAGATGTCAGGACCAGCAGGCCTGTTGCACCTCATCAGAACGGAAAAGATTTCATCACTGAGCTGGGGTACCTGACCGGTATGCTTACTGCCTATGCAAGGACAATAGATTATTCAGGAGGTTATTACGGCATAGGTATATTATCCAAATATCCCTTCAACAAAACAGAAAAAATAATGCTCCCTATGCCTGAGGGTGCAAAGGAGCAGAGAGCCGCCTTAATAGCTGATGTTGAGCTGCCGGGGGGGAAATGCTTTACCTTTATTTCTACTCATCTGGACCATTCAGTATCATTGGTGAGGAAAGCCCAGGTTAAAGCTATCAATAAAGCTGTTAAAAAAAACAGGTATCCTGTGATAATTGCCGGTGACTTCAACAGTCGTCCGGATTCTCCGGAAATCAGGGAGGGTATGAAAAAATGGGAACAGGCCTGCAGTAATGATTTTACTCATCCTTCCGATCTTCCAAAATCTAAAATTGACTATATCTTTTACAAACCCTCAAACCGGTGGAAAGCAGTAAGCTCATCCACACCACGTACAGAGCTTTCTGATCATCTCCCGGTGAAAGTTAAAATTGAATTACACTGATAGTCAGTCTCACTACTGCCTCAGGCAGAGTAACAAAATGTCACAAAAAAAAAGATAATTTGACAACAGATATATTTTTTGGTAATTCATTTTAGAATGCAAATATTATCTTTGAAATAATTTATGTAAATTCAGAGTTTTTCATCAAATAGTCAAATAGAAATTAATTGAATTATAAAATTTTAAACAGGCAACATATGAATGATAAAAATCAATCTTCCAGGAGAAGATTTCTAAAAAGCGCATTAGTTGCGGGAGCAGGTATTACCATTATCCCAAGGCATGTTTTGGGTGGAAATGGATATTTACCACCTTCCGATCAACTTACCAAGGCTATTATCGGGGTAGGTGGTATGGGCCGCGGACATATTCCTTATGAAGGCACTCGTGTCGTCGCTATTTGCGATGTTGACCGCCTGCACCTTGAAAAGGCACAAAGTATGATTAATTATGAAGTTAAAAAATTTCATGATTTCAGGGAAGTACTTCAATTACCGGAAGTTGACATTGTACACATTGCCACCCCGCCCCACTGGCATGGGATAATGGCAGCTGAAGCGGCAAAAGCAGGAAAAGACATCTGGTGCGAAAAACCTATGACCCGCACTATTGGTGAAGGGAAAAAAGTTGTGGAAGCAGTTAACGCTCACGGCCGGATGTTCCGGCTTAACACCTGGTTCAGGTTTAAAGACACATTTTATGGCCTCGGCACTGATGTTAAACCTTTGAAAAAAATAATTGACAGTGGTATTCTGGGTTGGCCTTTAAAGGTTACGGTAAGCGGTATAACCGGGTACAACTGGAAGTTTTACTGGAGTGGTGAACATAACCTGAAACCTATGCCGGTTCCTGAAAACCTGGACTATGATATGTGGCTGGGACCTGCTCCTTATAAACCTTATAACCCTGAACGTGTACACGCCAAATTCCGCGGATATTGGGATTATGACGGAGGCGGACTGGGTGATATGGGACAACATTATCTTGACCCGGTTCAATATCTTTTAAGCAAGGACGATACAAGCCCTGTAAGAGTTGACGTTGATGCACCGCAGCAGCACTATGATGCCGTTGGATCATGGAGGAGGATAGAATATACATATGACGATGGGTGCAAGATTATACTGGATGGTGAGAACAGAGACAAAGATGCTGCATATATTGAAGGACCTGACGGTAAAATTTTCCAGGGGTTCAGATCAAATATTCCAAACCTTCAAAAATACCTGGAAACACTTCCAGAACCGGAACCTCAGATCTCAATCTTTTCAGAATCTGTAAAGACCCGCAAAAAATTTGCACTTAATGAAATGAACGGATTCCGTTCTGCAACAATTGTAAATATGGGTATTACAGCAGTAAGGCTGGGACGGTCATTAAAATTTGACCCGGTCAGGCTTGAATTTATTGATGATGAGGCAGCAAACCGCTTATTAAACCAGCCCATGAGGGGTCCGTGGACAATCTAATAATAATTTATAATACATTAAAAATGAATAAAAAGATATATCAATTAACAGCTATTCTGATATTTGCCATAATTTCCACTATGGCATTCGCCCAGGATAGACGGACCCTGGATACCAAAATAGCTGATATCCTTGCCCAAATGCCCACAAATGACCTTGTGCATCGCGACAGGTTAATGAATGAGTTAGCCGGGTTGGGAGTTGAAGGTTTTCAGAAACTGGCCGGACAGTTAACTCCTCCCGGAGTTGGCGACGATACTGCAGTTCGCTTTGCAATAAACAATCTTGCCCGCTATGCAAGCAGCTTTGGTAAGGAAACAGCAGGCAGATCAGTTGAAACAAACTTGCTGAAAGCATTAGATTCACAGTCAGACATTGAAATTAAAACATTCTTACTTAATCAGTTAAATCTTGTTGGAGGAGAAAGGTCTGTGGATGAGGTAAAAAATTACCTGTCAGACGAAAAACTGGTCGAACCGGCAACACAAACACTCTTGTCAATAGGCTCGCAAACAGCAGCCCGTGCATTGCTGGAAGGTTTGCCAAACTCTTCTGAACAATCAAAAATCACCCTGATAAAAGCTTTGGGCGAACTGCAATATGGTTTTGCTGTAAACCCGGTCTCTGCTTTTGCCGGTACTGATAATCAGTCTCTTCGGAAAGCAGTATATAAAGCTTTGGCCAATATTGGAAATCCTGCTTCATATCAGTTGTTGTTCAATGCTGCAAAAGAGGTGGATTTTAAATATGACCCG
Organism: Bacteroidales bacterium; assembly: GCA_012522835.1. GTDB lineage: Bacteria > Bacteroidota > Bacteroidia > Bacteroidales > Prolixibacteraceae > JAAYJR01. The sequence continues at coordinate 164 of JAAYJR010000286.1, read as the reverse complement.
ACCAATGCAGCAGAAGCATTTCTTTTATATGCCGACAGGCTTGGAGAATCGGGCAATTTAAAATTAAGTCAGAAAGCTTTAAAAGCTATAATGAAGGCAAACCAGTCGGCAGACAGGTTACACAACTACGCAGGGGCCCTCTCTGTTTTTGCACAACACTTCGG
>JAAYJR010000085.1 GCA_012522835.1 Bacteroidales bacterium | reverse complement strand
ATTCGCGCTGAAGAACCCAAATAGCTTCAGTGTTTCCGGAAGAACGGTTTTGATTTCCCTTTCTGAACAGATCCCAGTAAGCATCACCACCCGATGCCCATGGAAAATCAGGATTAAATGTATCATTAACCCTTGTGCCAAACCTTTCTGTCATAAGGGACATATTAGGATTATTTATAACAGAAGTGGCTGCAGTAATACAGTTATCCCACTGTTTCATTGACAGGTATGTGCCTGCCAAAGCATGATAAGCTGCCATATTACTGACTCTTGAATCGTCTACTTCATTGATGGCAGGAAGATTCTCTGCAGCAAACTTTAAATCTGATACACTCTGTTCATAAACCTCCATCTGTGAAGCCCTTACATAATCTCTTTTAGGTTCGGTTGTCTCTTCAAGTACAATAGGCACACCACCATATATGTCAGCAAGCCACTTATACATATACCCGCGAAAAAAACGGGCTTCTGCCTGAATTTTTGTTTTCTCCTCTGGTGTAAGTTCTGTAATTTCCAGTTCTGACCTTCCGATAATGACATTTGCATCATATATAAGTCTGTAACATGGTTTCCAGTAAGAAGTATACGCCATAGTACCTGTTGGAGTTAAAAGATCCGGCAACTTATCGGCCACAGTGTCATAACTGGCCAAATCACTGCATGTTACTGTGACAGAAGGATGTCCGTAGGCAGCTCTGCCTAAATAAAAGTCATCCCTGAACCTGAAATATAAATTATAGATACTGGCTTCAAAATCCTTATAAGTAACATAGGAGTTTTCAGGGGAATAAAAGCTCAAAGGGACCTCATGAAGAAATTCGCTCTCATTACATGAAGTAATGATCAAAATAGTTATAATAATTAACAATTTTATAGTTTTCATTTCTATTTGCTTTTTATGGTTTAGAATGTTACGTCAATACCAAATGTATAATTTCTGATTACAGGATTACCACTTATGGTAATTTTTTCTCCTGTTTCAGGATCCCAGCCGGGCCATTTTGTGAAAGTCAACAAATTTTTCCCGTTAAAGTAAAGCCGCAGATTCTGTATCTGTATCTTATTAAGAAGTTCAGAATTAAAATTGTAAGACAAATTAACATCCTGCAGCCTCACAAAACTCCTGGGTATATATCTTCTGGTAGTGATACCTGAAATCCTGACACCTAATCTCTGATATCTTGCATCCGGATTTTCAGGAAGCCAAAAATCCATACCTTCAGGAAAATTAATAGAATCCCACATAGTATCATTGAAGGTATTGAAGCTTGCGAGATCATCTGCCCCCAGGTAATATTTATCATTTCCCATGATGGAGTTAAGGAATACCGACAGTGTCCAGTTCCTGTAATTAAATTTATTATCAATACTGAACCGGAAGGCGGGATCTGAATATCCAATTATCATCCTGTCATCAGGATTAATTATACCGTCTTCTGTTAAATCTTTTATTTTATAGCTCCCTATATCTGCAGTGGAAGGTATATCATCTCCTACCTGCCAGAGTGATCCGTCTGTGTAATAATGATAAATGGTACTGAGAGGCTCCCCGATAAACAACCCTTCAGAAATAAGGTCGTCTTCCTTACCATCTCCGTCGTTATCAAATCCCAGTAGTTCTCTCAATTCATTTCTGTTCCTGGAAAATATAAACTGGGTTGACCATTCAAAGTCACTGCTTCGGACATTAATAGATGAAAGGGAGATCTCAAGGCCATGATTGTGCAGTTTACCAAGGTTATCAGGAAAAGTTTCAAACCTGGATAAACCCGGAATATCAACATTATACAGCAGGTTAGTCGTATTGCT
>JAAYJR010000400.1 GCA_012522835.1 Bacteroidales bacterium | reverse complement strand
TTGCTTTATATGTTAACAGGTTTTTTGCTTCATTGCCCAAATATTTTTCTATCTGCTCCATACTATTTATTATATTTTCCATCTTCTAAAATTTTTTTCGTTTTACAAATAATTTCCATTTATATTAGACCTGGATTTAAAAATAATCCTGATTTGCCGGGATGTAACTATTAACTGTAAATACAGGTATATTGCAGTTATGAACCAGTTCCGAAACGAATATGCCTATCCTGGTATTCATAAGGTTCGATTCCTGATGTGTCCGTATTATAACCATATCCGGATTTTTTTTACGGATAAAATTAAGAATAACCTCTTGTTTTTTCCGGCCGGGGGCATTAAGTATTTGCACCTCACTCTCAACCCCGCGTTGTGAAAGCATTGTTTTTAATTTTTCTGAATTTTTCCATACCAGGCTCTTTTGGATGTCAATATTTAAAGTTAATGCTGAAACTATGATGATTTTTGCTCCGTATTTTTTTGCAAAAAAAGTAGCCCATAAAAGTTTCTTTTTCGTTGACTGTGTAACATCAACAGGGATAATTATAGTTTTTATCTCTTTTACCGGAAAATTTTTATTAATGGCCATAATTGGACAAAAAGAATGGCTAATAAGTTTATCAAGTTCCTTGGGTTTCAATGACGTTGCTGAATTACTTTTATCAACGACCATAAATTCATATCCTCCATTTTTCGACTGTCTTATCAAAAGAGGAATTCGTTTGCCTTTTTTTATTCGAAATGAAAAATGTTCCAATTCATTAGCAGGTATGACACTTTTGGCGAATTCCCGAAGTTTTTCGGGAGTCCACTCAATTATAAGAGGCCTTTTGTCAGGATAAAAAAGCTTTTTAAAAAATGGCAATTTTTCGTTTATGTGACAAATAAATACCCGCATTCCCAACGTTTTCCGGAAAAACAATACCTGCTGTAAAATAATTTTCCCATCCTCATTGGGTGAAAGGTAAACCATAATATTATTTGACCGATAGTACACTGTTATTTTTTTGAGTTCATCCTTATATACGTAATTGGAACTTATGTTGTTTATAAAAATTTACTTCCTATTTATTACAATTAATTTTATAAATAAAAAAGATAGATAATGATACAATCAGCATATATAATAAAAAGAAAATACTGAATCCCCAATGGAGTATTATCCAGCCACCTATAAGAGGAAAAACGGCTGGCAAAATATTCCCTGCCCCCGTAAAGCCGGTATATATCGCCCTGTTTTCTCTTCCTGAAATTTCAAGTAGTAATCCGTTCATGGTTATTACATAAAGCGAATAAACCACACCTCCAATAATAAAAATATACCTGAGTGTATGAGTGTCATCGACAAGAAAAGTGAACAAAATCATTAAAAATGAAAGACCTGTGTTCAGGTAAAGAAGAGAATTGTATTTTATTCGTTTTGCAACTAAAAAAATAAGCAGACTGGCTGATATAACACCTAAAACTTTATATAACAAAAAGTAACCTGTATCGGAACTTTGGGCATTCATTGTTTCTTTGGAATAAAGTATTACAAAAGGCAAAAATGAAATTATGACACCTTGCGTGTTAATAAAACCCAGAAAATACACCAGTGCCGGATTTTCAGACAACTCTGATTTCAATTTTCGAAAAAAGTCTTTAACCCCATATATTTTAAATGCCGAATTCGCGGTTTCTTTAACCTTCCAAAAACCTCCTGAAGCTATTAAAAGTAAAAAAGCTCCAATAAAAAACATAAAAGCAAAATTTAAAGGATAGTCCAAAAAGGACAAAACTTTTTTTGCAATGAAGGCTGACAAAAGCATTACACTACCTGTAATAATTTGTTTGGTAGAAAAAAAAGTTTTCCTTTTATCTTCGGTTATACTTTTCCCAAGCATATCTACATAACTAATGTTGGTAAAAGCTCCTCCCAGCGAAAATACTGTGATAAAAAGGAAAATAAGCCCAAGTATTACATGAGATTGACGAGAACAGGAGCACAACAAAATTAAACCCAGGGAAAAAAGCGATAAAATGCGGGAATTAATCTCAAAGAGCAGATATTTTTTTTTAAACCCTTTATTACTGATGTAGGGAGCAAAAAACAGTTGGGTAAAACTTGCACCCCCCAACATGATAGCCGTCATAATGCCAACATGCATAGCCTTACCACCCGACTCAATAAGCATAGCAGGAATAATCGTGTCAACATCTATAAAATTTTTAGCCAATGCTAAAAATCCTGCATGCCATAAAAATGCATAAAAATTATGTTTGGAATTTTTTTTAGCGGCATCATCTTTTATTGTTTTTTTCGAAAGCATCATCAATAAATATATTTTCCAGATCGGTTAAACTCCGAATTGACCAACCCTTTCCTATAATTATGTAATTGCAAAACAACTTCTTTAATTCAACAAATGTACAAAACGAGTTGATCTGTTTGGGATTTTTTAATTTAAAATTAATCTAAATAAATTATTGCATAATGAAAATATGTTTATTATATTTAAAAATATTTAAAAAGAGGACACAAAAATAAAATTACAGATGACGTAGAATCCAATGCAATAAAGTGAAATCAAAATTACAAATTCAAAAAGTAAATAATGAATAAATCAGCTTTGAGTGATATTCAAATAGATGTAATCAGTATCATGCAAACATAGCCCCCCGGGGTATTGCTTGTTGCCGCAGTTAAAACAAGAACACCGGAAGAAATAAAAGCAGCCATACATGGAGGAATTCATATAATAGGGCACAACTATGTGCAGGAAGCAGCTCTCATAAAAGGAACTGTAACAGACCCGGTAAAGTGGCATATGATAGGGCATTTACAACGAAACAAGGTAAAAATGGCAGTTCAGATTTTTGACATGATCGAAACCATTGATTCTGTCAGGCTTGCAAAAGAGGTTAATCGTCAATGTGACAAACTAAATAAAATGATGCCGGTGCTGATTGAAGTTAACAGTGGAAAAGAATCGAATAAAACCGGTGTGTTGCCAGAAAATGTGGTGTCGCTGATTGAACAAATAAACCTTTTGCCCAATTTACAAATCCAGGGATTAATGACCATGGGACCACGGTTTGGAAATCCGGAAGATGCAAGGCCATATTTCAAAGCTACAAGAGCAGTATTTGAACAAATAAAAAAGCTGAAAATACCCCATATTGAAATGCGTTATCTTTCAATGGGTATGAGTAACAGTTACAAAATTGCCATTGAAGAGGGTGCAAATATGGTTAGAATAGGTACCCGGTTATTTGGAGCCAGGAACCCTTAAGTAACAGATAAGAGTAGTGGATATTCTTAGATGAAACGAAAATGAATTTTCATCATTTAAAATTCACAAAAGTGAATTAATATAAAACAAAAAGGAGATATAAAAAATGAACTTTAAAAGCTACACTTCAGGAAACTATAATACTATCCCTCAAATTAGTAAATTACCGGATGAAATTAAACACAATATTGAAATTGTAAGTTTAATATTACCTTTCAAGGTTAATAACTATGTTATTGACGAACTAATTGACTGGGATAATTACGAAAATGACCCAATATTTAATTTGACATTTCCTCAAAAAGAGATGCTGTTGCCACAACATTTCAATGAAATGGCAGCAGCAAAGGAGCAATCGAATGATAAAAAATATCTATCAGAGGTAAGTAATAAAATCAGGTTAGAATTAAATCCCAATCCCGCGGGACAAAAAGAACATAATATCCCACTGATTGATAACGTAAAACTCTATGGCGTCCAGCATAAATACAGAGAAACCGCATTGTTTTTTCCCAGTGCCGGACAAACATGCCATAGTTATTGCACCTATTGCTTTCGGTGGGCTCAGTTTGTAGGTATTCAGCAATTAAAATTTGCAATGAAAGAAACTGAATTAATGGTTAAATATCTGGAACAGCATCAGGAAGTCACCGATCTTTTATTTACGGGTGGCGACCCAATGACCATGTCTTACAAGGTATTCAAAAAATATGTTGACCCGTTTATTTCTGATCAAAATAAAACAAATATTCAAACCATCAGGATAGGGACTAAGGTATTAAGTTACTGGCCTTATAAATTTCTTACAGATGATGATGCTGCTGACTTCCTGAAATTATTTGAAACAATCACCTCAAAAGGCATAAATCTGGCTTTTATGGCACACTTTACCCATCCGGCAGAGCTGGGAACAGAGGCTTTAAAACATTCAATCCAAAAATTAAGAAATACAGGAGTGCAAATCAGAACACAATCTCCTGTAGTTAAACACATTAACGACAAACCGGAAATTTGGGCCGATATGTGGCGTAAGCAGGAAAATCTCAATTGTATCCCATATTATATGTTTATTGCCAGAAATACAGGGGCACAACATTATTTTGCCGTTCCACTATTTAAAGCCTGGGAAATTTTCAGAAAAGCATATCAGAATGTTAGTGGAGTTTGCCGCACAGTCCGCGGACCAAGTATGTCTTGTACACCGGGAAAAGTACAAATTTTGGGCGTCAGTGAAATTAATCAGGAAAAAGTATTCGTACTTAGATTTATTCAGGGTCGCAATCCTGACTGGGTGGCACGGCCGTTTTTTGCCAAATATGATGAAAATGCAATATGGATGGACACTTTAAAACCGGCGTTTGAAGAAAACTTCTTTTTTGCAGAGGAAGAAGTTAAGTATTTCAGAGAGAATTACTACGATAGCGAAATGGAAAGTTTTGAATAAATCAAATGCTGTCAACGAATTAGCCTTCCCTGCTTCCTTAAAATGATCGTGGATTTGTTATCTAACAGAAATTAATGATTATTAATAACTTTTATTCTTAGTAAAGATTAAATTTATATATCTTCGTCACCTAATTTAAAAGACGAATTTCAAAAAACGCTATCAG
>JAAYJR010000577.1 GCA_012522835.1 Bacteroidales bacterium | reverse complement strand
CACCAGCTCATTGCCTTTTTCATACCTGATTGAACAGGACAATACAACGTACCTGTTCCCAGGAATCAATCTTAAAAGCGTAGGAACCATACGCGATGCTCAGAAATGGCCTAAAAGGGATCTAAGAAAAGATCCTGTTAAGCTCGATCAAATCAACTACAATTTGCTGAGTCCCTATACTATACAAAAAATGCTGGATGGAAGGGCCATTCTCCTGGAGTTGATGAAAGTATCGGGAGAAACAACAGATGTATTTTCCTACAAAAGCACCAAAATCAAAAACAGCTCACTCATTAACGGGATAAAGTATTACGAAACAGCTATAAAAAAATTCCTGGGAAACTCCATTATAAAACGTTTGGAAAATACTCATTTTAAATCTGTGCAAGAGGTCAGAGAACGTTTGCGCCCCGATACAAAAATTGGTTTGGGAGAATGGCTGGACATTTCAGGTTTGATAGCCCCCAAAACAGAAATTGATAAATTAATATTAGGCATAGAAACCCGTGAAATTTCCAGAATAGCAGATATAAATCATTTTATTCAGGAAATGCACGAGAACTATTACTACTATGAATGGACGTGGGCCTATACCAAAATTCGTGAATTCTTTGCTATTGATCCTCAAGAAATAAGCATAGCTCAAATTGTTGAGATCGTAGAACAATGGACAGACGCGGTAGTAGGTCTGGACAACATGCTTTACGAAGATGCACAGGATGAGTTTTCACTCAGTTCCATGACAGGGTTTGGGGCTGACGGAAATATGGATGAGTGCCGGCTTGATTTTGAGCAGGTCAGGGGTGTTTTTGAAAAAAATCCTTTCGTGGCCGCGGTATTAAAACATATTGAAGACAAAACAGCTTTAGGCCAGGAACTGATCAAAAGATTAGAAAATATCTAATCTGCTTTTACTCAATAGCGGTGCCGCGCTGTCCGGAAGCCGTAGCCCAGGCTCGGTACATCTTACCCGTATTAAATTCCATGGCAATGTTGCCGTCTTTGTCAACGCAAATAACACCGCCTCCGGAGCCTTCCATTTTATCAATTTTTTCAAAAATAACTTCGCGTGCTGCGTCTTGCACCGTCATGCCTTTGTAGTCCATCAAAGCACTGATATCAAAAGCCACACAGCGCCTTATCCATAACTCTCCATGACCGGTACCCGATACAGCTACAGTCCTGTTGTTGGCGTACGTACCTGCACCAATAACGGGCACATCACCTACCCTTCCCCAACGTTTTCCGCTCATGCCTCCCGTAGAGGTAGCCGCTGCCAGATTCCCTTTTTTATCCAACACCACACATCCAACCGTTCCCCCGGGATTCGGTTCTTCCAGCTTTTTTTGAAGCCTTTCCCATTGCTCTACTCTTTTTGGCGTAGAGAAATACGAATTCTCAACAACCGTCAATCCCATTTGTGCCGCAAAAGCCGAGGCACCTTCACCAATCAACAACACGTGCGGTGAATGTTCCATCACTTGTCGGGCTGCCAATATGGGGTTCTTGATGTCCTTAAGACCGGCCACGGCACCTGCCT
>JAAYJR010000002.1 GCA_012522835.1 Bacteroidales bacterium | reverse complement strand
GCCCTTAACGTTTCAATGACTCTCATGGGAGGCATCAACTGAGCATCTATTTTGCGGCCGGCAGGTACTTTCACCTGAACGGCATTTTTCCAGCCTGAATCCTCATAACCTGCCTTGTTCCATCCTGGTTTTTCTTTTCTGGCATCATATACCTCACCGTTATAAATATTATTTTCAACAATTGGACTTTCACCAACTTTCCAATCTCCGTCTGACAATATTTTGGTAACACTGCCATCTGTGTGCTTTATAACAAGCTGAAAAATCAACTGACAACGATCTTCATACTGCTTACGCATGTGATGTATGAACCATACGTTGCCCAGCCACACCCCGACTGCATTATTATTTGATTTAAGATAATCAGTTACATCATAGGCAGAATACAACACCCGCTTTGAATAATCAGTTGTTCCCGGATCCAGGACATGGTCACCGACTTTTTCCCCGTTAAGGTAAAGTTCATAATAACCTAATCCGACAATATATACATATGCCTCACTAACAGGCTTGTCAAGTGAAAATTCTTTCCTGAACAATGGTGAAGAATTTTTTGTATCAGGAGGCCCTATCCACATCCCATCCCAGTCAGAATTTTCCATCGGACCAACATGAAAGCTCGCAATCCTGCTCCATAATCCGGCTTCACCGTTCTGATCCCAAACCCGGACGCGCCAGAAATATGTCTCTCCTGTTTCCAGTGGTTCTCCTTCGTAAACTATATTTACCGAATTGGATGATTGAATTTTTCCGGTATCCCAGACTTTAGGACCATCGTTGACTAAATCCTCTGCTTTTTTTGCAACTTCAATATGACAGGCAGATTGACTGCAACCCCTTTTCTCACTCACAGATATCCATGAAAACCTCGGATCGGGAATATCTATACCAACAGGATTTTCCATATATTCGACTTTCAGCTTTGAAGCCCCGATAATTTGTGCACAAAGAGAGTTTGAAACCACTAAACCGGTGGTTAAGAACAGAACAGCAATAAATAGTGTCTTTATATTTTCCATGATTATAAATATGAATGTGTTGGGTCTAAAAAAGGCGCTTCGAGCCCTTTTTTAGACAAATTTTAAAAATCTTATTAATGAACAAATTATATATTATTTAAACTCTTGTAACTAACTACAAACAGATTTACTATTTTTTTCTTTAGCTTTCCCCTGAGATAATCCAGTATCCTGTATACCTGCTTTTTTACTGTATCGGGTTTAATGCCAAGTAATTGCCCTATTTCATTATAGGTAAGTCCGCTGTTAAATTTTAGAAACAGTAATTCCCGTTTCCTTGCATCAAGCGAAAGGAGCTCTTTTTGTAACAAAACCAGGTTCTCTTCTTTAACTTCCTGTTCTGCCTGCTCAAGGGGGAACTTAAGGTTGAACTGTTCGGGCATCTTTTCTGGATGAATGTAATGTTTATTATCACATAATTTCCGGAGTAATATATGTTTAAGTGTTTTTATGAGATAATATTCAAGTGATTCGGGAGTATGCAGGCCTTTGCTATAGGTATAAATATTAACAAAGAGATCCTGTATGGCGTCACAGAGTAATGATTTATCAGATGTTATCCTGGATCCGTAGGAATACAAAACATCAATATACTCATTGTAAATGGTTTCAAAAGCATGACGGTCGCCCGCCCTGAATTTATCCCAAATTAGCTGCCAGTATTCACGGTTAGTCAGAGGATCCACGTTTATTGGTTTAAATAATTATGCTTTTCTATGCTAAATTAGAAAATTATTCTATCGTTAGCAAAATTCCCTGATTATGTTTTTGATTTTATTATTTTGCCTTTTGAAAAACAATCTCACTCAATCCTGCAACCTCCTTATTGTCTATATAAATCCTGACTGTCAGCCGTCCGTCTTTTACATCGACTATCCGCTCTGTTGTCCAGTCATATTCCCCTGCGCTGAGAGATAAACTGAATGGCCTGGATCCTTCAAACTCAATTTTTTGCTTTGTGGGCAGATATATGTCTCCGGCTCTTGCCCTGACCCTGTAAACACCGTTGGGCACATTTATTTCGTAGTCATAGTGATTAAATTGATTTTCACACTCAGCAGAGGTACCCCGAAATAAGATCTTTCTCAGCCGCACATTACCATCAGTCCCGTTAGCGACAGATTCCACCTTATCAGCAATATTCCATTTCCCGGTTTGCCACCCTTTACCTTCGTAGTCTTCAAAAGCCTGGGTATTTTTACTGTTTCCGCACTTATGAGCCGGTTTTCCAAATTCTATCTTTCCTTTACTGTACGACCT